>JAZKZG010000118.1:0-16404 GCA_045612565.1 Eubacteriales bacterium | reverse complement strand
ATTTAATATTCTATCATTTTTATTAATTAATAACAATACGGCAGATTTTACAAAAAATTCGAACTTTTTTATTAATTTTGACCAATCGCCGTCTGTCCTTCACCTATATATGTAATGAGAGGAATAAAATGTTTCACTTTTTTTGAAAAAAATTTTTATTTTTTTAAAAAATGTGCTGTACAAATGAAAATTTACCAGTATAATTAAGAAAAACGCACAAATACCACGTGTTTTTTAATAATTTTCATATTGAATATAACGAAGGAGATTGTTTTTATGAAAATTTCAGTTAATTTCAACGGCGCCCCTGTGAGCGACAAAGAAAGATTTGCATATCTTAAAGATTGCGGCTTTGATGCTTGTGACGTCAAACTCGACGAATACTTTGGCGTAGACGGAGTATTTGGTGATATTGATAATGTAACCGACGCACAGATTAAAGAATATTTCACCGAACTCAAAAAATGCGCAAAAGACGCAAAAGTTGAAATCGGGCAGACACGCTCACAGTTTACAGGAAATCTTGCCGACTATGAGGGTGGTCTTGCAGACGTAATCAAGCGCGAGGTTGCTTGTATCAAGGCAACAAAGTACCTCGGTGCAAAATACTGTGTAATTGCACCAATTGTTATGGAAGGCAGACGTTATGATTTGCTTGTCAGCGAAAACTTTAATGCCGCTGTAAAATTCTATAAAGAACTTATCCCCACACTCGAAGAGTGTAAGGTTACAGGCTGTATCGAAAATATGTGGACAACTGACCCCGTTTCGAGATACACCTGCGCTACAATCCTTTCACGCGCAAAAGAACTTAATAAAATGGTTAAAAAACTCGGTGACAACTACAAGATTTGTCTTGATATCGGTCACTGTGCACTTACAGCCGACAACCCCGTTGATGTTATCAAGGCAGTAAAAGACAATCTTGTTTGTATGCACATCCACGACAATAACGGCTGGGCAGACCTCCATGCAATCCCCTATGGTGGATTTGGTAAGCCTGTCGGTCTCAAACCTATCCGTATTGATTGGCCCACAACACTTGAAGCAATCAAGGAGTCAGGCTATAAGGGCAACATCAACTTCGACATTGTTCCTCCCGGTCCCGTTGACATAAGAAAAGACGGCTATCTTTATCTTGCAGACATCGGCAGATACTTTGTATCGGTGATCAAGGGATAAGGTGACAGTTTTATGAAAATTTCAGCATGTGGAGCAAACACCAATGGTCTTCAATTTCTTGCCAGAGCAGGATTTGAGGCTTGTGATTTTAATGTTGACTGGTACTTTACCAGCAAGGCTTCACCTCTTTACGATATTTATAATGTATCTGATCAGCAGATTATTGACTATTTTACTCCCTTGCGTCAGCTTGCAGACGAGCTCGGCATCGAGATTTTCCAGACACACGGTCTTGGATGTGTGGTGGTAGGCGATTTTGAAGGCGGACTCAAAGAATACGTTGCCCGCGCACGCGGTGCATACCTTGCATCAAAGGTACTCGGTGCAAAATACTGTGTTCAGCATCCCAGCTTTGACTGTACCTGTCCGTACGACATCAACAGAGAGCGTTCGATCAACCACATGCTTGAGGCTTACAGCGCTTGTAACGAGGCGCTCGAGGAGTTTGGTATAATCTGCTGTATTGAGAATATGCACCACACCAACCTCACTTACCGCCACCGCGCCGCAACAAGTCTTTCGCGCGCAAAGGATATGGCGGAACGAGCCGACACTCTCGGCAAAAACTTTGGTGTATGTCTTGACGTAGGTCACTGTACCGTTACCGAGGATGATCCTGTAGAGGCGGTATATATTCTCGGTGACAGACTAAAGGTTTTACATACTCACGACAACGACGGTATGTGGGACCTTCACCAGTTCCCTTACGTTCCGCAGGGCACTCCGCCCAGCCGTCATCCTATGTCGATTGACTGGGAAGCGTTTATGAAAGCGCTTGCAGACGTTGGCTATGAGGGAACACTCAGTTTTGAAACAGGCGCACCCGGTCCCGAACCTATTCGCGATGCAGGTCAGAAATATCTTGCCGCAATCGGCAAATACCTTGTTTCAAGATATGAATTTTATAGAGGAAAATAATTATGAAAATTTCAGCATCAGCAGCAAACAGCGACGGACTTCGCTTTATTGCAAAAGCAGGCTTTGAGGCTTGCGACTTCAGTGTTGATTGGTACTTTACCAGCAAATCATCACCGCTTTATGATATTAGTAACATAACAGACCAACAGATTATTGACTATTTTACACCTGTACGCAAGCTTGCAGACGAGCTTGGTATCGAGATTTTTCAAACACACGGTATCGGTTGTATTTCGGTAAACTCCTGTGAGGGCGGTCTTAAAGAATATGTTGCTCGCGCAAGAGGTACCTACCTTGCTTCAAAGGTACTCGGTGCAAAATACTGTGTTCATCACCCAAGTTTTGACGCTGACAGAAGATACGACGAGTTTTTACAGGAGTCAATCGACCATATGCTCGAAAGCTACGGTGCCTGCAACGAGGCGCTCGAGGAGTTTGGCATAATCTGTTGTATCGAAAATATGCACCACAGCGACAAGGTGTACAGCCACCGCTGTGCAACAAGCCTTTCGCGTGCAAAAGAAATGGCAGAAGTGAGCGATGCTCTTGGTAAAAATTTTGGTGTGTGCCTTGATGTAGGTCACTGCACCGTTACAGAGGACGACCCCATTGAAGCAGTAAGCATTATCGGCGACAGACTCAAAGTTCTTCATGCACACGATAACGACGGTATGTGGGACCTTCACCAGTTCCCATACGTTCCGCAGGGTAAGGCACCCAGCCGTAACCCCATTAAAATTGATTGGGAAGCATTTATGAAGGCTCTTGCCGACAATAATTATAACGGCACCTTTAACTTTGAAACATGGGCGCCCGGTCCTGCGCCTATTCAAGACGCAGGTGAAAAATATCTTGCCGCAATCGGCAGATACCTTGTTTCAAGATACGAATTTTACAAAGGAAACAGATAATGGAAATTTCAAAATCGGTTTGGTCAGAGTGGGAGCTTGACGTACTGAAAGCGGGCGGAATTACAGCTTGCGATTATTCGGTAAGCGGTATGTTTGACCCAAAAGGACGTTTCCCCGACATCTTCAGCGTTACCGACGAGCAGATTTATGACATCTATGCGCCGATACGCGAACACGCTGACCGTATAGGTATGAAAATACCTATGACACACGGCTTTGGTGGTGTTACGGTTAAGGGCTGTAAAGACGGCATAAAAGAATATGCCGCACGTGCGAGAGCAACATATCTTGCGTCAAAAATACTTGGTGCAAAATATATCGTTCAGCATCCGAGTTACAAAACCGACCGTAAATACGAAATAGGTATGGACGAGGAAATCGAACATATGATATGGGCATACGGTGCCTGTGACGAGGCGGCAGAGGAAATGGGCGTTGTATGTTGTATCGAAAATATGTTTTCTCACGACGAAATACAGCATCACCGCTGTCCCACAAACCTGTCGCGTGCAAAAGAACTTGCAACAGTCAGTGACGCACTCGGCAAAAACTTTGCGGTGTGCTTTGATATCGGTCACAGTATTGTAACCGAGGACGACCCTGTTCAAGCGATTTATACTTTGGGTAATCGGATCGCGTGTCTTCACACACACGGCGGTGACGGTATGTGGGATTTGCATCAGATGCCATATGTTCCGCAAGGAATTGCCGCAAGTTGCCATCCCATTATGATTGATTGGGATAAAGTGATGATAGCACTTGCCGACATCGGCTATAAAGGTCCGCTTAATTTTGAAGTGGGATTTTCAAGCCCGATGCCGTGCCGCGTAGCCGAGGCTAAATATATGAACGCTATCGGTAAATATCTTGTTTCCGTATACAATAACGCTCTTAAGGAGAGAAAATAACTATGAAACTTTCAGCTATTGCAGCTAATAAAGAAGGACTTTTACGCTTAAAAAGCACAGGCTTTGATGCGTGTGACTTCCAGCTTGGCTGGTATTTTGGCCCGAACGGTCCATTTAAGGATGTTATAAACACCGATCCCGCCGACGTTGTGGCATATTTTTCAAATATAAAGGAATATGCCGATGAAATCGGTATGGAGATATTCCAGACTCACGGTGATTTTTCGGGTCAGGTTTATTCATATCCCAAGGGTTCGGTAGAGTACGTTGCCCACGCACGACTTAACTTTTATGCAACAAAGGCACTCGGTGCAAAATATTGTGTTGAGCACCCATACATAAACTTAGAAAGACGCTACGACGAAAATTTACAGCAGTCAATTGACGAGGCGATTGCGGTTTACCGCGAGTATATCCCTGCACTCGAAGAAACAGGTGTTATCTGCTGTCTTGAAAATATGCACCACGGTGACAAGGTTCACGGCCACCGCTGTCCGACCACCCTCTCTCGTGCGCAGGAAATGGCGGATATGTGCGATGTGCTCGGCAAAAACTTTGCAATCTGTCTTGACGTAGGCCACTGCACAGTTACCGAGGATGACCCGATTGAAGCACTCGAGATTATCGGTGACAGACTTGTGTGTTTGCATACACACGATAATGACGGTATGTGGGACCTTCATCAGTTCCCCTATGTACCGCAAGGAGTTGCGGCAAGTCACCATCCGCTTGTTATAGATTGGGATGCTTTTATGACAAAACTTGCCGAAATCGGCTATAAGGGAACGCTCAACTTTGAAACGGGCGCACCCTGTCCCGCAGCCGTACGTGACTCGGCTTACAGATACCTTGCTGCAATCGGCAGATATCTTGTTTCGGTCTACGAAAAAAACAAATAAATACATCTCACAAATGTATGGAAAACAAAAAAGACCCTCTTGGGTCTTTTTTTGTTTTATAACTTGACGTTTACACTATCGTCGGTGTATGTTATACGTTCACCGCTTGACGCAAGGCTGTCAATTGCTTTAAAATACTCCGCTTTTGAAGCAAAGCGCGGTTTGAAGTTTTTGATTATGTCTTTTGCTCGTTCTGCATTATTTTTTAAAAGTATATTTAACAACTCAAGTTGCCATTTTGCCGAGCCTACGCATGCGAGTTCGGGTCTTGTTATAAAATAGTCTTTGCCGTGGCTTGTTCCTGTGGCTCCCGGCATATAGGGGTGTATTGCGGGCATAACGTTTGAGACATCGCCCATATCGGTACTGCCTGTGCCGACCGCGGTTGAAACTTCGTATTCATAACCTGCCGTCACTGCCGCTTCCTTTGCGCATTCAAGCAAATTTTTGTCGTTTGCCATAGGTGCATAGCCTGCGTAATCGTTGATTTCAACGTTGCCGCCGAGCGAAAGTGCCGCGCCGCAAAGCGCACGGTTTATTTTTTTGTTTGTCATTTTAAGTACGTCAAAGTTGAGGCCGCGGATATAACTTTCGATTGTAACCGTGTCGGGAATTGCGTTTACCGCATTGCCTCCCTTTGTGATGATGGGATGAAAACGCACGTAATCTTTTTCCTTAAACGTCTCGCGCAGTGCGTTTGCTGAGTTAAGACCCTGCATTGCGGCATAAAGTGCATTAACCCCCTCCCACGGAGCCCCGCCTGCGTGAGCGGACTTTCCTTTGTAGGTGATACTCTTTGAAATGATGCCTACGGCATCGGCATCGCGGATATAGATTTTATTGCCGTTTGTGGTATGTACCATAAATGCGAGGTCAACACCGTCAAAATAGCCTCTGTACATAAACTCGGTCTTGCCGCCGTAGTACTTGATAACTCCTTTTTCGATAAGGCTGTTTCTGTACTCGATTTCGATAAGTTCTTCTGCGGGGACTGCGCAAAGTCGGATACGTCCGCACATACCGTCAAGCACACCCGGCTCTTTAAGCGCCGCTGCTATACCCAGAAGTGCGGCACACTGTGCGCTGTGTCCGCAACAGTGTACGGCTCCCGTTTCTTTGTCGGCATCGGGATGGTCAGGGCAGATAAGTGAATCGAGTTCTCCGAATATAAGCACTTCGGGACCCTCGCGTCCTGTGTCAATTACCGTATAGAAACCGGGGATATCGTCGGGCTTTATAAGTGTGTAACCCAATGCCTCAAAAGCATCCGCCATATATTTTGAGGTTTTTACCTCTCTGTAACCTGTTTCGGCGTTTGCCCAGATATAGTCCTGTGCATCTAAAATCAGTTTTTCATTTTTTTGTACTGCGTTTGTAAAAATACTCATTTGTTATTCTCCTTAATATTCAAAGCATCCGCCACCGATAAACTCTCGGAGCAGTGAATTTTTGCCTACTTTACAGCATTCGAGAGGCTTTGCGCTTTTTAATAAATCAATAATTTCAGGAAGTTCGTTACCGATTCCTGCTTTTTCCATAGCTTCAAGGTCCATTCCTGCAAAAACGTTTAGTTCATACGGAACAAAAGTGTTAAAATCAAAGTCAGCGCGGTGTTTATACGGCATAATATAAAGATTTTCGCCGCGTTGTACACGTGGGTACATTTGTATTGTTTCACTGTACGAGCGTCCGCGCTGTGTGGTGTCGCGGTGCATACGGCGGAGCAGTCGTATGTTTTCGGGGTGGATTGTTTTGCCGTCAGGCGTTATAACACGTGTGCGTACACTCACGTAAATGCCAACTGTTTTGTCAACGGTAATAACGTCGGGGTTGAGCGCGTGAATACCCTCGAGAATTACCATCTCGCCGGGTTTTCTGTGAAGTATTTTGCCCGACTCCTCGCGTACGTTGTCGGTAAAGTTGAACTTTGGCAACATAACGGGTTTACACGCAATGATTTCGGTAAGTTGAGCGTTTAAAAACTCCGTATCAACGCGTTCGGGGCTTTCAAGGTCGATTTTGTCCTCCAGCGCCAGTTTTTGTTGCTCTTTTGTCATGGGATAAAAGTAGTTATCCATAGACAAAACGTGTGTTTCGTGACCCATATCATCAAGTGCTTTTTCAAGCATCATCGCGGTAGTGGTTTTGCCCGAACCCGACGGACCCGATATGAGAATGATCGGACAGTTGTCCTTTTGGGTAATTATTTTTTTTGCGGTGTCAAGCACCGTTTGATGATACGCATTTTCACAGTCCGAAATCCACTGCGCGTCGTTTATTTTTTGGTTAATTTCGGTTATTTCAATTTGCATTGTCATTTCTCCCACTTACCTGCAAGGTCGTTTATCTCTCTTGCGAATTTTTCGAGGTCGCGGTTGGCTCCTCCCCTGTTTTTGTCAATTGCCGCAAGCAGTCGTCTGCCTGCAAGTACAAGTTTGTCAAACGCAGATGAAACGGTTTTAATTCCATCGCGTACGATGCGTTTTTTGTTGCCGTCGTCAAGACAAAGATTGTTCGTTAAATCATATTTTGCGCCGTTGTAGGGTGCAATCGTTTCAAAACCTAACTTTTGGTTTATAGTAGTTGCAAACTCGTCGCAGACGGTGTCTTCGCCGTGATTCACAAACACTTTTTTCGGTGCGCACTCAAGAGCTCCAAGCCAATCAAGCATAATGTTCATATCGGCATGACCCGAGATGCCGTCCATCTGCTCAATCGTTGCATTTACCGTCACCGTTTCGCCAAATAGCTTTATCGTTTTTTCGCCGTCAATGAGTTTTCTTCCGAGAGTTCCTTCCGACTGATAGCCTACAAACAAAACTGTGCTGTCGGTGCGCCACAGATTGTGCTTTAGGTGGTGGCGAATTCGTCCCGCTTCGCACATACCCGATGACGAGATAATAACCTTCGGCGCCGTGTCGAAATTGATTGCCTTTGACTCCTCCGACGAAATTGAAAGGCAGAGTCCTTCAAACTTTATCGGGTCGATGCCGACTTTTAAAAGTTCGAGTGTTTCATCATCATAATAATCAATAAGTCCGTCGGAATATATGCCTGTTGCCTCGACTGACAGCGGACTGTCGACTACAACGGGGAAACCGTCGTGACCTGTAACCAGACTGTTTTCTTTTATGTGGCGTATGAGGTATAAAAGTTCCTGCGTTCTGCCCACCGCAAACGAAGGAATAACAACGTTACCACCACGGTCAAGTGTAGTTTGCAGTATTCTTGTAAGCTGTCCTACGTAGTCGGGACGCGGTCCGTGGGTACGGTTGCCGTAGGTTGACTCGATTACTACGTAATCGGCGGACGACGGCTTTTGAGGGTCACGTATAAGCGGACGGTTTACGTTGCCGAGGTCACCTGAAAATAAAATTGTTTCGGTCTTATCGTTTTCTGTTATTTTTATGCTGATGCTTGACGAACCGAGCAGATGACCCGCATCAGAGAAGGTTATTTCAACATTTTCAAAGGGGCATACAGCCTCGTTATATCCCACGCTTTCAAACATCATAAGAGTGCGTTTTGCGTCCTCTGTTGTGTAAGGCGGAATATACTCTGGTTTTCCTGAACGCTGTGCTTTGCGGTTACGCCATTCTGCTTCGCTTTCCTGAATATGTGCCGAGTCGAGCAGCATTATGTCGCAAAGGCGCTTTGTGGCATAAGTTGAGTAGATTTTACCCTTGTATCCCTCTTTGATAAGTTTTGGCAGCATCCCCGAATGGTCGATGTGCGCGTGTGTTAAAAGCACAAGGTCAATTTCACCCGCAGTAACGGGCAAATTCACGTTTTCATATATATCTTTGCCCTGCTCCATACCGCAGTCGACAAGTATGCGCTTTTTGTTTGCTTCGATTAAAGTACAGGACCCTGTAACTTCATGTGCAGCACCAAGAAACGTTATATTCATAAATATCTCCTTTATTTTGCAACAAAAAAGGTTTTCAAATCATCAGGCAGATGCTCGGCATCGTTGTATTTTATTATTTTATGCGAACCATCGTCATAAAATTCAATTTGTGTAATAGATGTGTTGCAAGGGATTATAACTTCGTTCATTTTTGTTATATCATTGTGAATAATTCGGGTCAGCAGACAGCGGATAACAAACCCGTGCGATACAACGGCGACATGTTTGCCGTCGTTTTCTTTTGCGATTTTTAGAATAGCATTATAGATGCGCTCGTATGAGTCCTTTGCTTTTTCTCCCCCTTCGGGTTCAAAAAGATAGGGTTTGTTATACCAGATATCGTACATTATGGGGTCGGTTTTCAGGTATTCGCCAAATAACGTAGATTCGTGTACCCCGCACGACAGTTCACGCAGTTCGCGGTCGATTGTTATTACGTTGTGGTGGTCGCCCTTTACCGAGAGTGCGGTTTTTACGGCACGTCCCTGATGGCTCGAATAGATAGCGTCGAGCGGCATATTCGCGAATCTGTTTTTTAAAAGTTCAAGCTGACGTTTTCCGCGTTCGCTTACTTCGTAATCGCAGCTTCCTTGCAAAAGATGTGTTTCGTTTGCCACCGTTTCGCAGTGGCGCACAAGATAAATTGTTGTCATTTTTTGTCTCCTGTTACAATGCAATGAACACCTTTGATATCTGCGTCGGATATGACGGTGTCAATATCTGAAATATACGCAACAAAGCACCCCTGTGCCTTGCCGTGCTTACTTTTATCGCATAAAAATATCTTTTGACGGCTTTTTTGCATAACCTTTCGTCTGAGGCTTGTTTCGGCAAACGAATAGTCGGTTATATTCCCGTCACAGTCAAGCGCCGACGACGAAAAGAACATTTTGTCAAAATAAAAATCATCAACAAATTGCTCGGCACGTACACCCGCGTAAGACAATGAATTTTTAATAAGCTCACCGCCCGTGCAATATACCGTAATATTGTCGTGGCGCGCAAGCGCAAGTGCAGTTTTTACCCCGTTTGTAACAACCGTTGCCTCTCCCGAAATGTTGTCGGCAATGTGCAGACAAGAGGTTGAACCGTCAATAAACACAGTTTCTCCGCTGTTTATCAGCGCGGCCGCCGCCTTTGCCATGCTTTGTTTTATAAACGGTACACGCCCGTTCCGAAAATCAAACGGTGTATCGTCAAGCGTACGCACACACGCGCCTCCGTGTGAGCGAGTGATAAGCCCTTGCTTTTGCAATTCTCCGAGGTCGCGGCGGATTGTCGGCAGACTAACAAAGAGTTTTTTTGAAAGGCTGTCAACAGTCGCAAACTTTTCCGTTTCTATTATTTCTAAAATTTGTTTTTGTCGTTGTTTTTTCATGTTTTTGATTGATTTTGAGCGTTTATCAAATTTACAGCCAAACATTGACTGAAAACGCTAAATTAATTATAATTGATTTAATAAAAATAATCAATAGGAGAAAAACAATGGACGTATCAAAAATAAAGCTCATTGCATTTGACCTTGACGGCACACTCACACAGCACAAAAGTCCGCTATCGGACGAAAACCGTGCGGTGCTTGAGGCGCTTTCAAAAAAATACAAACTCATTATGTCGGGTGCAGGTATGTGTAAACGTATCTTTAACCAGATGGGTGGATTTCCCATTGACATAATCGGTAATTACGGTATGCAGAGTGCTGTTTATAACGAAGAAACAAAAGACCTCGATATCGTTGAGGATATCCAGCTTCCGTGTGATCGCGAATCAGTTGAAAAGCGCGTTACCGCTATGCGCGAAAAGCATGGATTTACCGAGTTTAAGGGCGACAGCGTTGAGTATCATTCGTCAGGCTGTGTTACTTTTGCTATCCTCGGCACAAAGGCTGATATTGCAGATAAACTTGCTTTTGACCCCGACCGCAAAAAGCGCCGCGCTATTTATGACGAGATAAAAGAAGTGTTCTCGGACTATACCGTTTTTGTAGGCGGTTCGTCGTCATTTGATATGGCACCGTTCCCTTATAACAAATACTATGCTCTCGACAAATACTGCAAAGAACACGGACTCACTCACGAGGAGGTTGCTTTTGTAGGTGACGACTACGGTCCCGGCGGCAACGACGAGTCTGTATATCTTTCGGATATCAACTTTGTAACAATCGATGATTATCTTACTTTCCCCGAAGTAATGAAACCGTTTTTGGAGGACTAAACAATGGATATAAACGAACTTTTAAAGGGCAAGACCGACTGCGAGTGCGGCAAGGTACACTCCTGTGATATCAAGCACGTTATTATAAAGAGCGGCGCTGCAGACGAAGTTTATACAATCTGCGGCGACTTTAAAAACATCGTAATAACTGCCGACAAAAACACCTTTGCCACCTGCGGTGAGCGGGTTGTAAAATCGCTCGGCGACAAGGTTGAGGCTGTAAAAATCTTTGACTGTGACGGCTTTTTAATTCCCAATGAGGATGCAATCGATGCGCTTGACGCATTCGTGTCAGATAAGACCGACCTCATTATCGGTATCGGCTCGGGCGTTATAAACGACCTTTGCAAATACGTCAGCTTTAAAAACGATTTACCTTACTATATCGTTGCAACCGCACCTTCAATGGACGGCTATGCATCGGTAGGCGCCGCAATGATTACAGGCGGAATGAAAACCACTTTTAATGCGCGTGTGCCTATGGCAATTATCGGCGACGTTGATATACTCAAGGATGCACCGATGGATATGATAAAATCGGGATTTGGCGATATTATCGGTAAATATTCGGCACTTAACGATTGGCGCCTTGCACACGAGGTGATTGACGAGTATATCTGCGAATACGTATATGATTTAACTTATGATACAGTGCTCAAAACACGTGCACTTGCATCGGGTATTGAAAAACGCGATCCCGAAACAATCAAAACACTTATGGAAGCACTTGTAATCGTCGGTATCGCGATGGCATACGTTGACAACTCACGTCCCGCATCGGGCTCGGAACACCATCTTTCGCACTTTTTTGAAATCACAGGTATTGTAAAGGGCAGAGATTATCTCAATCACGGCCTTGACGTTGTGTACTCGACTGTAGAAACACAAACGATGCGCGAAAAAATAATCGCTCTTGGTAAAATGCCCGAAGACGTTTACAAATTTGACCGCGAAAAGTGGATTGCAAATATCAAAGACAGTTACGGCAGCGTTGCCGACGGTGTTATCGCACTTCAGGATAAAATGAACTACTACGGACGCGGACTTGAAAATGTTTACCGCGAAAAGTGGGATAAAATCATAGAGATTTTAAAGGATACACCCTCGGTTGACGAGCTTAATGAGATTTTAAACGCGGCCGGCCTTGACTTCGAATACTATAACAAATTCTATGGCAGAGATGTTATTGAAGAAGCCGATCTCTACGCGAAAGATTTAAAAGACCGCTATACAGTTCTGTGGATTTACTTCACACTGTTCGTAAAATAAAATTCACCCCGACAGTTTTCTGTCGGGGTGTTTTTAGTTGAATTTGTATTTTGTTACAGAATAAAACGGTGTGTCTTTTTTAACTACACAACTCGGGAAGTTGGGTTTATTGGGTGTGTCGGGGAAAAATTGAGTTTCAAGGCAGAACGCGTAGTATTTTGTGAGGTCGCCCTTTTTTCCGCCCTTCTCGTCAAGCATATTCGAGGTATAAAGCTGAACACCGGGAAGGTCGGTGTCAACGCTCATTTTGATATTGCTTTCGGGACAGTATGCAATAACGCAATCTGTCTTATACTTGCGGTCAAACCCTAGCACAAAGTTGTGGTCAAAGCCGTCAGCAAGTGCCACCTGCGGATGCTCGTCTTTTATGTCCTTGCCGATTGGCTTTGCTGTTCTGAAATCAAACGGCGTGCCGTCAACTGCCATAAACTTGCCCGTGGGAATGAGGTCGTCACTTACAGGCGTAATGCTGTCAGCGTTTATTGTCAGATAGGTAGACAGATTATCCTCTGACCCAAGATTAAAGTAAGCGTGGTTGGTAAAATTCATAATTGTGTCGGCATCGCATACCGCGTTATACTCAATTGTCAGCGCGTTGTCTTTGACCGTGAACGTCACGCTGAACTCAAGATTGCCGGGATATCCGCCCTCACCGTCTGGCGATGACAGGCTGAACTTGACTGCGTTTGCCGATAACGGTTCGCCTTTGAAAAGTTTGTGGTTAAAGGGTGCAAAACCGCCGTGAAGCGAGTTTTTACCGTCGTTTGCGCCCACAATGTACTCCTTGTCAAGCATAAACTTTGACCCGCCGATTCTGTTTGCGTATCTGCCGATGGTACCGCCCTGATTGGAACTGTCGTTTATGTAGCCTTCAAGCGTTTCATAGCCTGCAACGCAGTCTATATTATTATAGTAAAGACTTTGAATGATTGCGCCGTATTCAATAAAATTAACCCGAAGGTCGCCGTCGCAAATTTCAAATCTATAAACATTTTCGCCTTCTAAAGTGCCGTAAAGTGCCTTTTCTATCACAAAAATCAACTCCTTATTATCCTAATTATATAATTTAGTCTTGTTTTGTCAACAGTTTGCTGTTAAAATAATTGTATGGTACAAATAGGAAATGAATGGGACGCGCTTTTAAAGTCGGAATTCGAATCTGACTACTATGCGCAATTAAGACAGTTTTTAAAGAAAGAATACTCGTCGTACACCGTCTATCCGCCGATGTGGGACATTTTTAATGCGCTCAAATTAACAAGCTACAGCGATGTGCGTGTTGTTATTCTGGGTCAGGACCCTTATCATGGCGAGGGACAGGCACACGGCCTTTGTTTTTCGGTAAAACGTGGGGTAAAACCTCCGCCTTCACTTATTAATATATATAAGGAAATGTATGATGATATCGGCATTCCACCCGCACCTCACGGTGAACTTACATCGTGGGCAAAAAACGGTGTACTGCTTCTCAATACAGTTCTTACCGTGCGGGAGGGTCAGGCGGCATCGCACAGGGGTAAAGGCTGGGAAATCCTTACCGATAGAATAATAACTTTGCTCGGCGAACGTGAAGATCCCATAGTGTTTATGCTATGGGGCAGACCTGCACGTGAAAAAGCACGGCTTGTTTCGGGAAAACATCACCTTATCTTAGAATGTGCACACCCGTCACCGCTTTCGGCATATAACGGCTTTTTCGGATGCCGTCATTTTTCCAAAGCAAATGAATTTTTAAAAAAACACGGACACAGCATTAATTGGAGCATTGAATGAATTACATAGTACTTGATATGGAATGGAATCAGCCCTATTCCAAATACAAAAAGCATATCGGCTCAATGGCGCTTCGTGGCGAGATTATCCAGATAGGCGCCGTCAAGCTGAACCGCCGTAACAAAATCTGCGGTAAGTTTGATATGACCGTAAAACCGAGATTTTATAAAAATCTCAACCGCCACGTCGAAAAAATAACCGGTATCAACCAGACGCAACTCGATAACAGCTTTGGCTTTGAAAAAGTGTTTAAAAAATTTATGAAGTTCTGCGGTAAAAACTGCGCACTTGTTACGTGGGGAACTGATGATATTCCGATGCTTCGCGATAACCTTTGTGCATACGGCATCGACCCCGTGATTTTACCAAAAAACTATAATCTGCAGGTTATATTCAATCAGCAGATAACCCATCAGAACAAACAGTGGTCGCTGGACAGCGCAATAGAGCACCTCGGGATTGAAGAAAACGAGCATCCGCATAATGCACTCTACGACGCAATCTCAACAGCGCGTATTGTTGCGGCACTTGATTTTAAAAATGGAGTTGTCGAGTATGACGCTATGGGTACCGACAACGGCATAAAACATATTGAATTCAAGGGTTATCGTACCGCACGTGAGGCGATGGCAGACAAGCGTGTTTTGTTTACCGCCTGTCCTGTGTGCAAGGATGTGCTCAAAAATTCGGGTTGGACAGGCTCACGCCTCAAAAAACAGACTACCGCCAAATGTAAGACTCACGGTGTATATCTTTATAAGGCATCGGTTACAAAAAAGAACGATACATTTTTGGTACATAAAAAAATCACATATATGCCGTGATTAAAGGGAAGCAATTGTTGCTTCCCTTTTTATTTTTATATGAAACATTATAAACGAGTTATATAGCTATAATTTGTATATTTTGACGTTAGTTTTAAAAACAGGTGGTTTTTTGACTTGCTTTGTTTGTTACACATCAAACCGATGTATTTTTGAAAAAACACCACGTAAAAAAATGAACAGAAAAATTATGCAAATTAACTAAAAAAAGTATAAAATATAAGAAAAAAACATCAAAATAATTGCAAAACAGGGCGCTTTCGTCAAAATAACCAAAAATTCAACCTATTCTTTTAAGTTGACAACTAAAAAGGCAGGTACTACAATTAGTACATAAGTCTTTTTATTAAAAAAATATAAAGGAGAAAAACTTATGAGCAAGACTACAAAACGCGTTTTGTCAATGGTGCTTTCAGTATTTATGCTGTTGTCAATGATGACAGTATTTGCTGTTGCAGATGCAGCACCGTTTGCCGAAGCGTACGACGGTACTGTAATCTCTAAAAAAGCGTTGCTCGTTGACGCTACGATTACAGACGAAGACGAAGTCATCACACGTACGTGGGATGGCAAAGAATACACCTTCGAAGTAGGTGTAAACGCATTTAAAACAAATGCAGAAGTTTATGCGTTTATCAAAGAACAAGTCGAGGCAGAAGAGGACGAATACTTCAATTGTCCTGATATTATCGTACTTGCACTTGATAATGCAAACTTCCTTATCGACACTGCTTCAAACGTTTACTCACCCGCATGGAACATCGCTCCTATGAACGAAATGGGCGATCCTACCAAAGTTGGTGCACAGGGTAACGGTGTTGATTGGACAGAAAACCCCGAGTTTGCTGCAAAAACAATGAACATCATCCCGATCTTTGACGGTGACGTTGAAGGCACAATGGGTGTTTACGGCTTTACATTCCACGATACCATCTACCTCCAGGGCGTTAATGGCTGGGGTTCGGGAAAACGTACAGATCCTTCACTTCAGATCACAGTTAACATCGTAAACTCAGTAGCCAACTCTTCAAAGGCTATTATGTGGAACGAGTGGTATCGTAATGCTGACGAGCAGGATACACTTAACATTAAAAACTTCTACTTCAAAAAAGTTCAGGAAAGATCTTTCTTCGACGGTTCTGTTCCTGCACATGTAACAATCGACGGTATGTACGTTGACTTCGGCAAAACAGTCAACCCTACCGCAAACAAAAACGTTTTCTTCAAACAATATTCAGCAGCTAAAACATCATTCACTGTTAAAAACTCAAATATGAGAGGCACAATGGCCGGCTACGGCGCAAATGCTAACTCAACATGGGTAATTTGTGGTTACAAATATAACGGTGACAAAGTTGACAAGGCTGTTGTAATTGACAACAACACTCTTGCATATAAAGATGCACAGGGCTTGTCAATGGTTAACTATACACAGGGCGGTACAGCTAATACAAACCATCCTGCAGATGCTACAAACGGCGGTATCACATCATACGTTGCAACAAACAACTACTATGATGCATCACTCGGCGGTTTTGCAAAGATTATTGACCGTTCATTCCCTGCAGCAGAGTCAATCACTTTCTCAGGTAACAA
>JAZKZG010000117.1:0-13399 GCA_045612565.1 Eubacteriales bacterium | reverse complement strand
CTTGGAGGAACCCTTGTTCAAGATATCCCATCAATGTTAGGTTTTTGTCATTCCAATTGCGGAGGTCGTGAATGTCAACATGAAATAAAAATATCAAAATTATCAATGTTAAACAATTCTTTAGGCCTTCGGGCGGTGGTAAACTCTTTTCATCATCAATGTATTGACAGGCTGGGTAAAGATTTGTTTACTGTTGCAAAATCACATGACGGAATAATTGAAGCTATCGAAAGTAAAAAGCGTAAAATACTTGGTGTTCAGTGGCATCCTGAAAGAATGAACGGCAATGCTGTATTTGAACACTTTTTTAAATATTATTAAAAAATCCGAGTAATTACTCGGATTTTTCTATTGTTTTTACAATTGAACGAGCAGTATAAATTGCCGCTCGTTTAGATTCTTCAACAGTATTTTTTTCACTGCCCATCTCAATAAGAAACGTATAATTTGTCACGTGAGTATTGAAGCGATCCGCTCTGAGATTTACAGGGCGTGATAGCCCATTATATGTATTTCCCAATGTTTTGGAAACATCAAGGGCAAATTTGAAATTTTCTTTCCAATTCGGATGTGATAAGCCTTTTTGATCCGTACCACAAACAAACATAACCTGAGCTGTATCTTCATCATCGACTGTAGTAATAGGCCTGTATTTTACCCCTGATGAATCTGTTATAGCATCACGGTGAACATCAAAAACCAGCTTAATTGTTGGATATTTTTCCAATATTTTGTTTACCGATACTATAGAACGTGAATATGCACCACTGAATTGCTCTTTATCAAAAACATCAGTTAAATGAATTGTTTTATATCCCTGATTCTCAAATTCTTCTTTCATAGCACTACCTACATCGACAACACTTCCTCCTCCATCATACTTTTCTGACGTGTGCGTATGATATATCAAAATATACGGTTCATTTTTATTTATTTCAGGCAAGGCATAATCATCATTCAAAAGTGAAGTGATATCGTATTTTGTGCTATTAATTACAGCTTTTCCGTCAGTGACACCGTACTTTCCCGATAAAGCAGAAAGATTTACCGCTACGCTTTCACCAATCTGGTCAGTCTGTATATTTTCAAGTGTTTGAATCGGTAATATTTCGGTTTGATTTGTATATTCTAAGAAATCGTCTTCAAAACCCGAATCAATATTTTTAAATAAATTATGATTTCCAGAAAAGAAATTCATTTTCTCTTTTCCGGAATAATCTAATATTACATTATTTGATATTGTTTCGCCGAACAATAAAATAGCCGTAATAATACAAACAAATCCAAATAAATAACAAAATAACTGTTTAATAATTGATATAATTTTCATATATAAATATCACATCCTTCAAAAAATCATATTCAAAAACATGAGATTTAATACAAAAATTTTAATATATCATCAATTGAAAGATTATTGTGAAGAGCCTTATTTAATGAAAACGCAATTAATTTAGCTCCCGTATCGGTTGCATCATCAATTCTGGCAGGCATTGCAACAAGAGAATCATCGAACTCGGTATCGATATCGCTTTTCATAATGTCGCATACATCTATTACCGTTGGAATACCGATTGAGATAATAGGAACACTTAGATTATCGGGCGAAATACTTTTTCGTGCATTATCCACACCGCCACCTGGCACAAGAGATGTATTTGAAATTTGTACTGTTTTGCAAAGTCTGGAAAGCGACGTTGTTGCAAGTGCATCAACAACAATTATCAGAGATGGTTTAAGCACATTTGCAATGCCCTCTATAAGTTCTGCACTTTCAATGCCTGTAACGCCAAAAACATCAGCCGCAATAGCACTAACATTGCCAAAGCAATCTTTAGATATAAATTCGGTATTTTCAAGCGACCGTGTAACAATTATACGTTCAACACTTTTGGGGCCAATACTGTCTGCAGTTATATTTTTGTTTCCTATGCCCGCAACAACAATTCGTTTTCCGAAAAATTCATCTGAAAACAGTTTGATTTTTTGTGCGATAACATCAACAACATTTTCAAAATCCTCGTCTGTTATACAATATGTTTTATTGAATTCAACAGTAATATAACTCCCCTTTTCTCTTTTAAGAGCAGATGCTTGATTATCGGTTTTAACATCAACCGTTGTAACGGTACAAGCAGTATAATTTTCGGTTTTTGACAATGGAACATCGATCGTAGGATCCATTGTTGCAAGTTCCATTGTTTCAATGATTAAACCAGTTCTTGAATTATTCATTATTTTCTCCTAAAAAATTTAAATTTAGTACTTTTATTTTTAACAGTTATATGTTAAAATATGAATATAAATCTACGGAGGAACATATAATGGATAGTGAATTTGGAAATGATATTATAACTTTAACCGACGAAGAAGGTAATGAACTTCAATTTGAGCATTACGGCTCTGTTGAGATGGACGGTACAATCTACGTTGGTCTTACAGAATTATTTGACGATCCCGAAAAACAACTTTTAAGCAATGCCAACCTCATTATTCTCAAAACAGTCGAAGACGATGGCGGAGAAGAAATCTTTGTAACAATTGATAACGATGAAGAACTCAAGCGCGTTGTAAAACTATTTGAAGATACTTTTGATGACATTGTGCTTGATTTATAAATAATTTTCACCTGCGATGTGCGTTGAATGTATATTTTAAACCTACATTACTTTTACGGGAATGATGCTCAAACACCTGTGTGCATGCCGTTCCGGCACTTATGCCCGTTCGGAAGCCTGTGATGGTGGTTTGGCGAAAACCCACCTGTGTTATACGCAGGGATTAAAGTTTGCGTTTGACGGCATTTGCGGGGACATAGCTTTTTAAAGCGAAAATACACAATAGTATTTTCGCTTTTATTTTTGGAGTAATTATGGACGAAATTCATTTAAGGACACATGCTCTTATCGGAAATGACGGACTTGAAAAACTAAAAAAATCGCATGTCATTTTATGTGGCTGCGGTGGTGTGGGCTCTTATACCCTTGAAGCTTTAGTACGCATAGGAATTGGAAAAATAACAGTTATTGATAACGACAAAGTTTCAATATCAAATATTAACAGACAAATTATTGCACTTAATTCAACTGTAGGATGTTTTAAAACCGATGTTGCAAGAAAACGCGCTTATGACATTAATCCAAATGTTGATTTTTGCGGTATAAACGAATTTTTAACAAACGAAAATGTTGAAAAAATTCTGCCTGACAAAGCTGATTTTATTGTTGATGCAATCGATTTTGTCCCTGCCAAAGTGGCTCTTGCGACGTTTGCCAAAAAAAATAATATTAGAATTATACAATGTCTTGGCACAGGCAATCGACTTGATGCAACAAAATTCCACATAAAAGATATATATAGCACATCAGGGTGTCCACTTGCAAAAAAGATGAGAATCGAACTGAAAAAAGCAGGAATTGAAAAACTTGATGTATTAGTATCTGATGCCCCCGTTATCAAACCGTCACAAATTAACGATGATGGCAAAAAAACAGTAGGTTCTGTTTCATTTGTACCATCAGTCGCGGGACTTATTTGTGCCCAATTTGTTATTAATAGTATTTTGGAGAACTAAAATTATGAGAATGAGAAAAAAGAAAAACGCAGATATACGTTTTAACAGATGTGTAGAGTTTGCTCTTGATGCAAACGAACAACTTCTAAATGATTTTTATACAATATTCGATAAAGAAAAACCGATTTATATTGAAATCGGTTCCGGAAAAGGCGGATTTATCACCCAAAGTGCTAATCAAAATAAAGATATACAATACATATCAGTCGAACGAGTTAAAGATTGCATACTTATGGGTATGGAAAAAGCAGCAAATTTAGAACTTGAAAATATCAAATTTATTTGCGCTGATGCTGAATTCCTGACATCAGCAATCCCCTCTAAAAGTGCAGATATAATTTATATAAACTTCTGCGACCCGTGGCCAAAAGCATCTCACGCAAAAAGGAGACTCACTCACAGAAGAATGATAAGACATTATCTTCCCCTTTTGAAAGACGGCGGCGAAATTCATTTCAAAACCGACAATGACGGACTATTTGATTTTTCTGTTGAGGAATTACAAGAAATAGGATTTGAACTAAAAAATGTCACCTATGACCTACATTCAACTGACACGCCTAACATTATGACCGAATACGAAAAAAGGTTTTCGGATATGGGTGTTAAAATCAAACGCCTTGAGGCAAAGCCTACGGCAAAGACTTATGAAATTTTTAAATAAAAAAAGAGGTTTTTAAAACCTCTTTTTTATTATGTTTTGGACACCTTCATTAAGAGTGAGTGCGGAAGTAATTTTGAAAGTATACGGTAAAACTTATAAAATACTCCAGGAGTGTAAACTCCCCTGCCGTGAGCAGCAAGATTTACTGACTTTCGTGCAACTTTTTCAGGGTTACTGTACGGTAAAATCTCAAATGTTCTTGATTTACCTCCCGATATACCCGCTACATCCAAAAATTCAGTTGACATAGGTCCGGGACACACAACAAAGGCGTTGATTTTTTTAGGCTTCAGTTCTTCTCTTATGCAACGTGTAAAGCTTTTAACATAAGCTTTTGTTGAGCAGTATACAGCCATACGCGGATTAGGTACAAATGACGCAATGGATGCAACATTTATAATAAAGGATCCCTTTTTCATATATTTAACACATACGGTACACATTGCTGTCAACGCACTGTTATTAAGATCAATCATTTTGATTTGATTTTTATAATCATTTTCATAAAAATTACCAAGTTCGCCAAACCCTGCATTATTTATAAGAATTTTAACATCAGGATTTTGCCTTTCCAGCATATTACTTATTTTTTCAATGCTGTTGTCTTGTGTCAAATCAAGGGCAATAGGACAAATCTTTATATTAAATTGTTTTGATATTTCAATTAGTTTTTCTTCTCTTCGAGCAACAATCCATATTTCATCAAGTGACGGATAAGATTTTGTTACAGCCTTTAAAAATTCATAACCAAGACCCGATGTTACTCCTGTTATAATTGCTATATCCATAAAAACACCTCTTTTTTGTTTTAATATAACATTTTTAATTTACATTTTCAAGATGATTTACAAGTGTCATTGGTATAATTGTGTTTTTACCATATCGTTTTGTCATCATATCAATGGTTTTATCTATCTTTTCGATTTTTTCAAAATATTCGTTATTATGAAACATATCAAGTTGAACAGGCAAATCCGATGGCATTAAATTGATTGCTCTGACTGTTACAGAACGAACACTGCTGTGCCAATCATATCGCGATTTAAATATTTCAAATGCGTTATTTGCTATCTGAATTGCATTATTTGTATTCTGAGAAAGTTGTAGTTGAAAATCACGTGTAATAAGCGCAGCATCTCTAATTGCAACCTGTATTGCACCCGCAGTCAATTTATTTTCCCTAAGCCGATGTGACACGGCAAGGCTTAGGGACAAAATTATTTTTTTTACTTCATCATTACTTTTTAAGTCAACTGCTGTCGTTGTACCGTGTCCAATACTTTTTGCAACTTCTTTATTTTTAAAGTGTTTCACAGGCGAACTATCCAATCCGTTAGCAAATTTCCACAGCATAATCCCTTGTTTCCCAAATCTATACTCCATAGTTTTTAAAGGCATATTAGCAAGATCTCCTATTGTATTAATTCCTATTGAACACAATCTGGAATTTATAGATTTTCCAACTCCTAAAAGAGCATCTACAGGCAAAGGATATATTTTTTCTTTATATTGCCGTTCGGTTATAACCGTTGTAGCATCAGGTTTTTGCATATCACTACCAAGTTTTGCAAAAATCTTATTAAATGACACACCTACCGACACGGTAAGACCAAGTTCATTACGAATGTCATTGCGTATTTTATTTGCAATATCAATTCCGTTTCCAAACAGTCGTACAGAACCTGTAATATCAAGCCAACATTCATCAATTCCAAACGGTTCGACAAGATCAGTGTATCTTAAATAAATATCTTTTGCCTTTTGAGAATAGTATGAATAATATTCATAATGCGGTGATACAATCGTAAGATCAGGACACTTTTTTTGCGCTTTCCAAATCGGCTCAGCTGTTGTAACACCATACTTTTTTGCTTTTTCATTTTTAGCCAATACTATTCCCCTTCGTTCTTCTTTACTACCGCAAACAGCAATACTTTTATTTACAAGAGATGGATCAAGAAGCATTTCGACCGATGCAAAAAAATTATTCATATCACAATGTAAAATTATTTTCGACATAAAATTCACCGCATATATTGACAAATTTTTTTATTTGATATAACATATAATTACGAACAATGTTGCGTAATATATTTCAATTATATACGAACAATATTGCGTTGTCAATATTCTTTTACGCACAATTTTTCATAAAAGTGAGGTATCTCAAATGGAATTTGCTGAAAAAATCAAACTTAAAAGAAGTGAACTGAAAATGTCACAGCAATTACTTGCTCAAAAAGCAGGACTTTCATTAAGAACAATTCAAAACTATGAAAGCGGACAGCGTCACCCAGCTAATATAACAATTGTTAAAGACATTGCAAACGCTATGGGAATTACATATGAGTATTTGTTAGATGACAAATCACAATATGTTATAGAAGCGGGTATACGCGGAGGTGAAAAAGCAGCGTTCGATATTGATGGATTGCTGTCAAATATTCAAGGTGTTTTTGCAGGTGGTTCATTATCCCAAGAAGACAAAGACAAAGTTATACGTGCAATTAACGAGATATACTGGGAATCAAAGGAATGTTCAAAATGACATGTGATTACATTACCCAAAAAGCATTACAAGTGTTAAATGATTACGGTTCGGATCCGTTTCAGGCCGCAAAAGACATCGGCGCACACATAAGCTTTAAGGATCTAGGGTCACTTAAAGGTGCATACTTTGGAACTATGCCAAAGCCAACGATTGTAATAAACACAAACATAGACGAACTGACACAAAGAATTATTTGCGCTCACGAACTTGGACATCACATCTTACACCATAGTGTTAATATCAGTTGTGAAAAAATAGACTTTGAAACATCAACACAAAGTGGTATTTTAGAACGAGAGGCTAATATTTTTGCAGCCGCATACCTTGTGGATATTGACAGAGCAAAAGAGCTATTGCTCTCCGGATATACCACATTCCAATGTGCATCAATAATGGAAACAGATGTTAATTTAATTTTATTTTTGCTTAGCACAATTGGTATTTGTGATGTTCCAAACAGCCAATTCTTAAAATAAAAACACCCCGAAGGGTGTTTTTTTAGTTGTTTATTCCGTGATGACAAACAGGAGATTTGTCATCAAGAGCCTTGAATGTATAACCATTTGCAAGTCCCCACTTTATAATTTGTTCAACCGCATTAACACTGAACAACTTAATATCGTGTTGCAAAACTATCGATACACCACGTTTTGAAATACCTGAAATAACGTTGTTTACAACCTCTGATGTGCTTGAAGCTCCACCTGCATCTTTGCTATCGACATTCCAGTCAAAATAGCGGTAACCTTTTTCAGTTACAGAAACTGAAAGGCGCGACATAATACCGCGATTAAATGAACTTACAGTATTTGAACTTCCGCCGGGGAAACGAATTAAATTAGAACGTTTACCTGTTTGTGCAACAACAACACTCTGAATAGCCTCAAGATCATTGAAATATGCCTCTTCACTTGCGTAAATCTTTCTGTAATCATGAGTTGCCGAGTGAAGACCTACCGCGTGTCCTTCTGATGCCATACGTGATATAAGATGATTATAACCTGTATTTACAACAAAAAATGTGGCTTTAACATTGTATTTTGCAAGTACATCAAGAAGTTGTGACGTATATGCGCAAGAACCGTCATCAAATGTTAAATATACTGTTTTCTCCCCGGGATAAACTGTATTTATTGGCGGTAAACTAACTGTCGGTTTTTTTACAGGGGGAGACTTCACCGTGACTTTACGAGAAGCCGACGTAGTATTTCCGCTTTGATCTTTTACAGTATATGTAAGAGTATATTCGCCGGACTTTGTTGTATCAACACTTCCGCTGACTGTAACGGATGAAGAAATATCACCATCATAGTTATCGGTAGCGCTGAAACCCGCTTCGTTATACTTATTCCCGACAGTAAGCGAAACATCACTGTCACCTTTTAAAGATATCGATGGTGCTTTTGTATCAACAATTTTAACGGTGCGTATAGCTTCCGCGTGACGACGCGGTACATCTGCTGAATAAGTTATAGTATATGCACCAAGTTTTGTATCATCTACTGATCCGGTTGTTGAAACATCAACAGATTTCCCCTCTTTTAAAATGAATTTTCCTTTTAAAACCGCAACGGCACCTTTTTCAGCATATTTATCACCATATTCAATAACCACATCACTCTCACCCACAAGTGAAAGGTCAATGTGAAAATCATTAAAATACAATACTGCAGCAAATATACTGAGTAGCGCCAATACTATTGCAACAACAATTAATAAAATTTTTAAACCCTTACTCATTTAGACTCCTTAAGATTAATACTTTTCATAACCATCTTCAAAAAACTGTAATCTTTTTTGCATGGAAACATTAATTGTAACAACCCTCATTCTCAAAAAAATAACAGAAAAAATAACAACAATTATTCCAATTACAATTGCAACAGCAACATTGTTTATTACAACACCAAGTGCCACAACAAGCGCAAGTACCACAACAGCAACTGCGAGAATAATTGCAACATTTTTGCTTTTTTGAGCCTTAAACTCTTTTATGATTTTATTTCTTTCTTCATTGTATTTTTCAAATTGATTATTATTCATAATAAATACTCCTTTCAACAATGACATTATAAATTTACAATAAGAATTAGTCAATATTTTTATTGAAAGATTTTTCAGTATATTATATACTAATATTATATTTGAAAGGAAAAATGTTATGAAGAAAGCTATACGGAATATTTGTATTATAATTTCGCTCATTGTTTTTTTAGTAATTTCAGTTACAATTTTATATTCATATTATACAAAGCCGATTTTAACTGTAATGTGTTTATCTGACCTTCACAACCAACAAAACATTTTACAAAACGGCAGTATACGCGGTACAATCACAGACACCTGCAAAACAGCTGCACAGCAAGAAAACAACATCGATGTTGTGCTAATTGGCGGTGATGTGACATCAAATACAAAAGTTAGTAAAGATAAGCTTTTGGCTGTGTTAAATAATGTTGTAAACGCAGTATCTCCGCTCACCAAAAATATACTGTGGGTTTCGGGAAATCATGATTTTAACGCTGGTGAAGATGACGGATATGAAAGTGCACAGTACTATGATTTTTATATGAAAGACAATGTGGGCAAACTTTCTAAAGATGACAGTTATTTTGAAGAATGGAACGGTGAAAAAAATTTACTTGCATACCATTATCAGATTAAAGGTTTTGATTTTGTATGCATAAGTACCGCACATTCAACAATGGACGGTGAACTTGAAGACAGCAATTATAGATACAGAGATGGCGCTATTGAATGGATTGATAAAAAACTTGAAACCCTTGATAAAAACAAACCTGTATTTGTAATGGGTCACTTCCCTTTCAAAGATTCGAACAGTTTATCAACCGATTACAAAGGTATGCTTACAGAATGTGGAGATAAGTTCAAATCCGTTCTTGCAAAGCATCCGAATGTAATATATCTTTACGGACACGACCACGCATCAGACAGTGCATATATACGAGAAGATACGGCCCAAAGAGTTACTGAATATATGACTGACGGCAACAAAAAAGGTCAGCATACACAAGGGGCAACCGAAAGCTTCATTTCAGCTTTTATGGGTTCAATGAGATATTACGCAAACAGTATTGATGTTAGCGTAGGAGCATCAAACTCAAAAGTTGTTCAATCACTTTTAATATATGTTTATCGTGATAAAATTGAATTACAAATGAAAAACTACGGCATAATGAACGGCGGAGAACAAATTTTAAAACCGTATGTTATATATCTGGATAAATAATTTAAAAAAGTATTGCAATTATATATTATATATGATATAATATGGACAAATTAATGATAGGAGGACTGTGAAAGCAGTCCTCTTAAATATTGTATTAGGGGGATATTATGAAAAAAAACATTGCCGAAACAGTTTGCGACATTGTAACTCCGTATGCCACACAACTTGGACTAGAAGTTTATGATGTTGAATACGTTAAAGAAGGCGCCGATTGGTTTTTACGGATTTATATTGATAAACCCGACGGTATCAGTTCAGATGATTGCGAAGCAATGTCGCGACTCATTGATCCTGTGCTTGATGAACATGATCCTATAAGTAACAGTTATTATCTTGAAGTTTCGTCAGTAGGTCTTGACAGACCACTTAAAATCGAAAAAGATTTTCACAGATTTATGGGAGAAAATATTGATGTTCGTCTTTTCAAGGCGCAGGACGGTCTTAAAGAATTTTGCGGTAAACTTTGCGATTATAATAACGGTGATTTTACTGTTGAGCTAGAAAACGGAAAAAAGATTACATTGAACACAAAATCAGCGTCACTCGTTCGTCCACATATCGAATTTTAAAAACATATAACATATAAAGGAGAATAAACAAAAAATGAATTCAGAGTTTTTCAAGGCAGTTGACCTTATCGAGCAGGAAAAAGGTATCCCTGCAGACTATATGCTCGAAAAAGTTGAAGCCGCTCTTATGAGCGCTGCTAAAAAAGCTTTTGGCACATCAGAAAATGCAGTTGTTGTTATTAACAAAGAAAAAAAAGACATTAAACTTTATCAGATGAAAGATATTGTCGAAACAGTTGAAGATGAAGCTACTCAAATCAGCATTGACGAACTTATTAAAAAAGGTTCAAAACGCGCTAAGATCGGCAACCAGGTTAAAATTGAAGTTAAAACAAAAGAATTCGGCAGAATTGCCGCACAAACAGCAAAGCAAGTTATTATACAGGGTATAAGAGATGCAGAACGCGGTCTTATCTATCAGGAATTCAACGGCAAAGAGTCAGAAATCATCTCTGCTGTTGTAAACAGTGTTGAACCTTCGGGCAATGCAATTCTCGAAATCGGCAAAAGCAGTGCCATGCTTGTTAAAAACGAACAGATCCCCGGTGAAACACTTGTTGAAGGTGACAGAATTAAAATTTATGTTGTTGAAGTTCGCAAAACACAAAGAGGACCTCAGGTTCTTATTTCAAGAACACACCATGGTCTTGTAAAAAGACTTTTTGAACTTGAAATCCCCGAAATTTACGACGGTACAGTTGAAATCAAGTCAATTGCACGTGAAGCAGGAAGCAGAACAAAAATTTCTGTATGGTCTGCAAATGAGGAAATTGACCCCGTTGGTTCATGTATCGGTTCAAAGGGTATGAGAATTACAAATATATGTACCGAACTCAAAGGCGAAAAAATCGATATCGTTAAATATTCAGAAGACCCGGAAGAATATATTGCACAGGCACTTGCTCCCGCAAATATAATAAGCGTATTGGCAAACGAATCAGATAAAACTTGTACAGTTATTGTTTCGGATGATCAGTTATCACTCGCAATCGGTAAAGAAGGTCAAAACGCAAGACTTGCAGCAAAATTAACAGGATACAAAATTGATATCAAACCTCTTTCGAAGATTGGATAAGGTGATACGATTTGACTAAAACAAAAAAAATACCAATGCGTATGTGTCTCGGATGCAGACAAATGATGCCAAAAAAAGATCTGATACGTATAGTGCTTAATAAAGAAAGTGGTATCGACCTTGATTTTACAGGCAAGGCTGCAGGTAGAGGTGCATATATATGCAAAAATAAATCTTGCTTTGCAAAACTAAAAAAAGCACACGGTATTGAAAAAAACTTCGGAGTTTCGGTTTCTTCAGAAATATATGAAAAACTTGAAAAGGAGTTGTGTGAAATTGAATAATATTTTTTTAACAACTCTCGGACTTGCACGTCGGGCTGGAAAACTCGTATACGGCTTTGAAAGTTGCGTTGAAAACGCAGCCGCCATACAACTTCTTTTTATTGCAAATGACTGCTCAGACCGTACAAAGCAAAGCATTAAAAATATTTTTGAACAATCAGATAGTGAGATTATAAATTTCAATTACAGTAAAAATGAATTGGCATATGCAATCGGCACAAAGCCTGTCGGCATTGTTGGTATTGTTGATTCAGGATTTGCAAAACTTTTAAAAACAAAATTATCCGAGGAGGTAATTTAATGAGTATAACCGTAAAATATAAGGTACACGATTTTGCTAAAGATATCGGAGCAAAAAGTAACGATATCCTTGAGTTATTAAACAAACTCGAACCCAAGGAACGCACACATATGGCAGCACTTACTCCATATGAAACAGACTATTTACTTTGTCATTATACAAAACTTAACAGTGTTGACAGTTTTGATGAATTTTTAGATAGCGGCAAAGTTGCACAACAGGCTAAAAAAGCAGAGGTACAAAAATCAAAAGTAGAAGTCAAAGCTGAACAGCCCAAAAAAGTCGATGAAAAGCCCGAACAACCCAAAAAGGAATCTGCACTTAAAGTCCCTAAAAAGACATTCAGTGCAAACGAGGCTGCTAAAAAAGAGGCTGCAAAACAGGAGGCTGCTAAAAAAGAGGCTGCAAAAAAAGAAGCCGTAAAGCAAGAAACTGCCAAAAAAGAAACTCCTAAAAAAGTTGATAACACCCAAAAGCCTGCCGAAACAAAAAAACATGATAACGCTGTTAATGCAGAAAAGAAAAAAGAAAAGCGCATCTTAACACCTGTTAAGCAAATTAAAGAAAAACCCAAAAAAGAGCGCGAAAAGATTAATGCTGATGAAATCACATTTGAAAAGAAAGTTCGTGTTGTTGACACAAGAACAACCGATGTAAATCTCGGAAAATATGATGAAAAACTTGATGAACTTGCAAGTTCTCACGAAAACCGCAAAAACGCTCAGACGCAGTCTAAACAAAAGATTGTTAAAAAGAATAACTTCCAACAATACGGTGGCAAAAAGAAAAAAGAAAGTGAAGCTGAACGCCTTAAAAGAATTGAACTTCAGCGTAAAAAGGCTCAACTTAAAATTCTTGTTCCCGACGAAATATCAGTTGGCGAACTAGCTCACAAAATGAAGGTTAACGTTGCACAGGTTGTTGCAAAGCTTATGATGATGGGTGTTATGGCATCTGCATCACAAACAATCGACTTTGATACAGCATACCTTATCGGTGAAGAATTTAGCGTTAAGGTTGAGCACGAAGTAATTCTTTCTATCGAAGACAGACTTATTGACGATACTGACGATGCTGAAGAAAACCTCCTCCCCAGAGATCCGGTTGTTGTTGTTATGGGTCACGTTGACC
>JAZKZG010000116.1:0-43954 GCA_045612565.1 Eubacteriales bacterium | reverse complement strand
GCGAGGTAACAAAGGCGCACTTTGACGAGCGCATCAACGAAATTAACGCCCGCATTGATAGCGTCAGGGCGGACGTTGCCAAGGTTTGGAATGTTTCACGCGAAACAAAGGTAAACACCGACAGCATCAAGGCGGAAGTGCGCACACTTGACGGCAAGGTGGACGAAATCGCAAAAGACGTAAAGGAGATAAAGGCAACTACAAAAACGATTGAGTTTAAACTGTTTTAAAAATGATACTCAAAATCATATTAGCGGCACTTTGTGCGAATTTGCTTTACACAAATGCAAATTTGATGTTGGCGGCATCTTCGGAGTTGGCAACGTGGCAATCGTGGATGATGGTAGTTTTTGCCATTACTTACAGCCTTATATCCACGCTGTCAATATTCAAGATGCAAAGTTTATTCGCAATCGTCTGTTTTGCGATATTGGACGGAGCGGCGGTGTTCTTGCATTTTGCCGACCACGGCGCAAACTTCAAAATGATTGTGGCGGTGTACTTTGGCATTTACACCGCTTACACCTTGATTGTCGCCTTTACTATCAAGCGCAATGAAAATGCAGAGGATAACGGCAACGAGGTGGAGGGACACGATGCAGCATATTGGCACAAATGTTTTTTGTATCAAAAAAACCGTGCCGACAATGCCGCAACCGGCAACAAAATGACACCGTTTGAAAATGCAGAGCCGACCCCCGACCAATTTCGTGAGGTCACGAAAATGATTGAGGGCGAGCCAAAAGAACTTCCCGACATCAGGAAAGAGATAAACGCCGAGCATCAAGATGCTGACATCAGCAAAACGATATTAAGTATTAAAAGGGCGTTTAACAGAATGAAAGACCCCGACAAAAGGCGCGAGCGCATCAAGGACTTGCCCGAGGAAGTGAAAAATGAAATCATAAAAATTTACGACTTATGATAAAAGAAAAGATTGTTTTGCCGGACGTGCAAATAAAGTGGTTAAAGAAACACTTTAAACATACCAAAAACGATGTTATTCGTGAGCGTTTGGGGCTAAGCCATTCCACACTTCACAGAATTGCGCGAGAGTTGGGGCTGAAAAAGACACCGCAATTTATGAAGAAAATGCAGTTGGCAGCATCGGCAGCGGGTAAAGCGGCGATTGATGCAGAGGATGAGGCGGCAAAGGAGCGGCGCAGACAGCAAGCAAACGCCAACCGCAATCCCGAAAGATGCTTTAAAAAGGGCGAGTGGTCATTGGCTAAATGCCCGCCCGAAAAACTGTCTGTCATCAACGCAAAGAGAGCGGCATCGTGGCGAAAAACAAGGCAAGCGGATGAGGCGCGCCTGAATTGGGGATTACCCACGCAAACGAAATTCCATTTTCGCAGACACCCTGACCCCGACAAAAACAGAAAACTTTGTGGATTGAGGAATTATCTAAAACGCAAAGGGTATGAGATACCGGGCAGGGCGGGAATGGCTGTCTATGTTACACGTGAAACAAGACGCAGCGCAAAGATGGAGACAAAAGCAAAGAAATTAGGAATGATAATCAAATTAGCAGCATAATGAAAAAACAAAAGAAAAATACTTGGGAATTACCTTTGCCGGGTGCAAAGAGTAACGCGGAAGCCGATGCCGTATTAAAGCAAGTAGGCATTGAAATCAAGGAAATATGTGCCGTTGATGCAACGGATGAAAGAAACGGCTACACGCTATCCAATAGCATAGACACCTTTTGCGCTGCTATCGCGGGATGGCTATTGGATAAATTGAACATCGAATTAGGCGATTATGTTCAATTCAGCCGCAATTTTTTCAAAACAGAAAAAATCTCAATTAGTAGAGTTTTGATATTTGCAAAGGATGGTAAGAATTACGACGCAATGTGTGATAATACATTTGCAAGGGCGATTATTACTAAGATATTGCAAATGATAGTTGATAGACATAAAGGCATAAAAGATTGGATAATATGAAAGTCAATATCTTTGTCAAACTTTGCAAAGGCTATTGCGGCGCGGACGTTGTAACTGAATTTCAGTTCCACCCAAAACGAAAATGGCGTTTTGATTATGCCATTCCGTCCCACAAAATAGCCATCGAAGTAGAGGGCGGCGCGTGGATTGATGGACGGCACAATCGGGCGAGCGGTTTTTTGAAGGATATGGAGAAATACAACGCGGCGGCGGTGTTGGGGTGGCGTTTGTTGAGAGTAACGCCCCAACAACTGTTAACAACTGCAACACTGCAAATGGTAGCAGCGGCATTGAGATATGAAAATTAACGGCAAAATAAGGAAAAAGATTTGGCGCAAAGTTGGCAACGCCGTTGGCGGTGTGGCTTTGTGCGTGCTATTCGTGGCGATGTTCCTTGCTTTATTGCCGTTGATGATTGTTGGAAAGATAACGTTATCAGCATTGAAATGAAAATTGGACTAATAGACGTTGACGGACACGGCTTCCCAAACCTCGCTCTTATGAAGATAGCGCGCTACTATCGCCAGCAAGGCGCAGACGTGGAATGGTACACGCCGTTTACAAATTACGATTGTGTCTATTTATCAAAGGTTTTTACATTCACTCCCGATTTTTTACAGTGCATCAGTAATGCCGACAAAGTGGAGCGAGGTGGTACGGGTTACAGACTTTATGACAAAAAACTCCCGACCCAAATAGACAAATTGCAGCCCGATTATTCGATATATCCAAACATTGTTGATGATAGAACGGCGTTTGGTTTCCTTACACGTGGCTGTATTCGGAATTGTAAATGGTGTATCGTGCCGAAAAAAGAGGGATATTTACAACCTTATATGGATATTGAGGAAATTGCCATAGAGGGACGCGACCGCATAATCTTGATGGATAACAACATTTTGGCATCGAATTATGGTTTGGGGCAAATTGAAAAAATTATAAAATTGCGTCTTAAAGTGGATTTTAATCAAGATATGGATTGCCGTTTGGTTACGCCTGAAATAGCGCAAATGTTGGTAAAAGTCAAATGGTTGAAATATATTCGCTTTGCTTGCGACACATCGGCACAATTACCGCACTTATTCCGCGCTTGTGATTTGTTGCATCAGTACGGATATAAAGGGGACATCTTTATTAATGTGCTATTGCAGAATGATATAAATGAATGTATCAACCGCATCAATGCAATACGCAATTATACCACATTGAGGATGCAGCCGTTTGCGCAACCTTATTTGGATTTTGACGGCAAACGGCAACCGCCGCAATGGCAAAAAGATATGGCGCGTTGGTGTAATCGAAAAGAACTTTACAGAACGATTGAATTTAAAGAATATAGACCACGCAAAGGCGAAATTTGCAGTCAATATTTTAAATTTTAATGTTTCACGTGAAAAAATTACAAAAAAATTTTGTTTCACGCGAAACATTTTTTATTTTTGCGGCAACATCGGCAAAGGGTCAGTCGAAAGCACGTAATCAGTAATTTAAAACGTTTTTTATTATGATAACTTGTCCGTGTCCGGCTAACGCATCGCTCCCTGACGTTCCTTGCGTCAAGTGCCCCGAGCGTTTCGGACAGATACAGAAAGTTGCATTTCAGCGACTGACCGCCGACGATGGCAAAAAAAACAAATTTTCGTCAACATCGGGATTTACCGAGATTGATGACATCGCCAATTGGCAGGCAAAAATGACCGCCGCCGACTCTACGAAGATAGTCATCAGCCCTTACATCTACTCCCCCACACAAGAGAGCGGCGCACCGCGTACATTTGGCGGCGGTAACGACAGCCTTGGCGGAGTTGAGGAAATCATCGGCAGAGAGCCGTCCGCATTTACGGGCAGTTTGAGAAACATTCCGCAGGCAGTGGCAAAACTCCTCAAAACTTTGCAGTGTGAAAGCGAGGCGGGCAACCTTGGCGTTTATCTTATTGACGAAAACGGCAACGTCGAGGCCTTGGGCATCACCGACAGCGACAACAACGATTACATCTACCCAATTCCTATCAGGGCGTTTTTCGTTGGCGACAAAGTTCACGGCGGCATCGACAACCCCGACACAAACGCTATTCAGTGGTCATTCTTGCCGAACTACTCCGACGATTTGAAAATCTTTGAGGTAACGACATTCAACCCCCTCACCGACCTTTGCGGCGGTGCAAGTTCGGAATCGTAATGGCAGCAAAAACAACGCGCATCACACTTGTTTCGGCAAGTGGCAGCGCACAAGATTTTGAGGTGACACACGCGGAGCGACTTTTGGGATTAAGGAACTCCGCGTGGACGTTGCCCGAAAATTCGGAATACAGATTTGAAAATGGCAGTATCATTAGACATACTACAAAACGCCCTAAAAGAGGGGTGGGGAAGAAAGACGGTAACGAGAGCAATAGCACATCAAAATCGTCTGAAATTTCACGCCCAAACGGAGTTGACGGCTAATCTATCACAGCCGTTTGCAGACTTTATGGCGTTTGTTTCAAATATATTGCCGCACGACAAATTGAAATTATTTAAAACATTATTCCGTTATCCCCTCAAAACAAACGAGGTCACGGCGAAATGTTTTGACAAACTATCCCGAATTTTTGACGGAAGAAACCCCGTGTTCAATTACCAATTTAAATCGTCTGAAACTTTGGACGATTGGCAATGGTACAGACACGAAAAATTGAAAGAGCCTGAAATATGGCAAACTTTGGGTTGGGACTTTTTCAAGACCGAACCAAACAGCGTTTTAATTGTTGACTTGCCGAAAGAGCAAACGACCGAGCAGCCCGAGCCATATTTCTATTGGCTGTCAATTTCTGACGTGGCAGCATACGGCAAGCACGGCAAAGACTTTGATTTTATCATCATCAAGTCAGACGGCGGCACAACATTCACGGTAATTGATGCTGATACATACAGCGTCTATGTTAACGACAGCGAGAGCCTTGGCGAGTTAATATCGCAATCGGCGCACAATTTGGGGTACGTCCCCGCGATGTTCTTTGTCACAGAGCCTATCAGCATCAGCGAGCCGGACGTTAAAGCGTCCCCACTGACAAAGGAACTTGATGCGCTTGATTGGTATTTGTTTTTCACGCTGTCGAAAAGGCATTTGGATTTATACGCATCATATCCGATTTACAGCGGATATGAGCAAGCGTGCGACTTTACCAACGCGGAAAGCGGCGACTATTGCGATGGCGGATTTTTGAAAGACAAACAAGGCTTTTACAAATTCGATGCAAACGGTCTTATGTGTCGTTGCCCGAAGTGTGGAGACAAGCGTATTGTGGGTGTCGGTTCGTTTGTCGAAATCCCTATCCCGACCGAGGGACAGCCCGATTTGCGAAACCCCGTCCAAATGTTGACAGTCGATAAAGACAGTTTGGATTATAACGTTTCGGAGATAGGACGATTGGAGCGTGAAATCATCAATGCCGTTTGCGGCTACACCGAGGACGCGCAAACAAAAACAGCCATCAACGAGCAACAAGTATTGGCATCGTTCCAAAGTCAGATTAACGCCTTGAACAATGTAAAAAAGCAATTTGAAAAGGCGCAGACGTTTGTAGATGCTACTGTTTGCAGATTAAGATACGGCGATGCTTTTGTTTCGGCATCGGTCAACTATGGCACGGAGTTTTTCATTTTCGATGCAGCAACATTGCGCGAGCGTTACAAGTCTGCAAAAGAGAGCGGCGCATCGGAAAGCGAATTGGATGCTTTACAGCAACAAATTTTGGAGACAGAATTTCGCCACAATCCCGCAGAGTTGCAAAGGATGATGATATTGCACGAATTAGAGCCGTATCGTCATTTGACGGCAAAAGAGGTGACGGACTTGCACGCGGCGGGCGTTGTTTCAGATGAGGATTTAAAACTCAAACTAAACTTTACCAACTTGATAAAGCGGTTTGAACGTGAAAATCTTAACATCGTGGAGTTTGGCACGGCTTTGAACTATGCCGACAAAATAAAGCGTATCAAAGACACTTTAACAACATACATTAACTAAAAGGAATAACAACTATGTACGTAAAGACAGACGAGGGCGGCAAAAAGGACGTGGAAATCTCCGCCGTAACAAAAGACAATTACATCGTTCCCGACAAAGAAAAGCACCTTTGGCACGTGACGATGGAGATACCGACATTCGACCCGAAGACGGGCAAGCGCATCAGCCGCCCGAAGTTGCAGAAATTCGGCGCAAAGACATTCCACTCTTTGCGCGAGAGTTGGGAGAAACAAGGCTACGAAATAACGGTGCTTTACGAACCGACCGCCTATCTTGACGAGTTGAAAGCGAAAGGCACGACCGTACAGAGGGCGGCAAGGCAAGCCGAGATTGACGCAATCGTGGCAAAGAAAATCGCTGAAAAAGAGGCGGAGATGCAGGAGCGCATCAATGCCGCAGTCGAAAAGGCACTTGCCGAAAAGCAAGGTGCAAAAAAGAAATCAGAGTAACAACAACATTTTAAAGGGTTAAAAATGTTAACAGTAGAGAACATCAAGGCGGTTGATGGCATCAATGACGAGCAGGCCGCCAAAATTGCCGAATTGTCAAAGGCAGACGAGGACAAAGTAATCGGTGATAAGTTTGGCGAGGTTTACAGAAACCTTGACAGCATCATCGAAAAGTCCACGGGTGTAAAGCGCAATGGCGACGAAAAAACTTACCTCTATATGGAAAGAGCCGCCAACGAGGTGCGCGCAAAGGCAACGGCAGCGACAAGACAAGTTGAGGAACTGACAGCGACAAACGCCAAATTGCAAAAGGTTATTGCAGACGGCAGCCAAGACACCGAAACGAAAGCGAAATTGCAGCAAGCAGAAAAAGACCTTGCCGCAATTACTAAGCAATTCAACGACCTCAAAACGGAATACGACGGCGCAAAAGACAAATTTGCAAAAGACGTGTTTCACGTGAAAATCGAAAGCGAGGTTGCAAACGCCCTCGGCGGCGTGAAGTTCAAAGAGGGATTAACGCCTACTTTGATGGCGATGGCAAAAAACACCGTTTTGTCAAAAGTCAAGGAAAGCAACCCCGACAGCGTGGACGATGGCAACGGCGGCAAGGCGATTGTGTTTAAAGACAAAGACGGCGCAATCCTACGCAATCAGGACAACGGTTTGCAGCCAATCACAGTTGCCGACATCGTAACAAAAGAATTGTCCGCAATGGGTGTTTTAGCATCGAAACGCAAACAGACCGGCAGCGGCGGCAACGGAAACAATGGCGGCGGCAACAATACCACTATTGACATCAGCGGTGCAGCGACACAGACCGAGGCCTACGAAGCCATTGCAAAGACGTTGTTTGCAAAAGGTTTGATTAACGGCAGCGCGGAATTTGATGCAGAAATGCAAAAGGCGTGGAAAGAAAACAACGTGGCGAAATTGCCGCAGCGTTAATTTTCACGTGAAACAACAAAAGATAGATAACGGGCAAAGGGTGAGCCTATTCCATAACCAATAAAAATTCAACATTATGAGCCTTATAGCAACACAATTACTGAATTGGCGCGTCGGAGACGACAAACTCGACCGCAATATGGTGCGAATGGGCGAATACGGCGCGTGGGACTTCTTCGTTCAGCAGTCCAACGAGGGCAACGGCATTTTGAACGACCGTTTGAAAAACGCCGCCTTTGCATCTATGGGAAACACCGTGCAAGTCCCCGTAATTGACTACGACGGCACAATCAGCGTCGCCAATTCGCGTTCCTGCGTAATTTCTGACGCAGAAAACACCTCCGCACTTTACACCGTTGTTTGGAAGACATACGCCTGCGGCTTTACGATGGTGCCGGCGATGTACTCCAACAACGAAATCTCCTACGAGCGCGATTTCAACCGCAAGATGTCAAAACTTGTCCGCGTATTTGCAGACGCTTTGGACGTTGACGCGGTGGCAGCACTCGAAGCCAACAAGACGCAAGTTTACACCGACTCCTTGCAGTACACCATCACGGGCAACGAGATTGTTATCCCCGTACAGATGGCAACGGAAGTTTTGGGCGACATCAATCCAATGATGCGCGCCAACGGTTTCCGCCGTCAAATTCACGTTGTAGGCAACGCGGGCATCGACAGCCTGACAAGGAAACTTGCACAGCACGGCCTCTACAACGATGTAAACAAGCAGTTGGAGTATCAGGGCAAAGTATTCCACTTCACAACCAACGTTGTAAACGACAATAGCGTTATTGGCACATTCTACGCAGTAGAGGATGGCAATGTTGGCATCTTGACGAGGGTTGACCGCGAGGCATACCGTAGGGGACGCGCCAACGGTCACGAATTTGACGTTGCATTTATCCCCGAGTTGGGTATCAGCGTCGGCACTCACTACTACACCGCCGTTGGCGACCAGTCTGCAATCGCGGGCACGGCAACTGACGATTTGACCTGCGCAATCAAGGAGTATTTCGGATTTTCCGTGGACGTGGCTTTTGTCCTTGCTTACAACACCGACAACACCACAATCCCCGAGCCGATTATGAAGGGCGAAATCGCAGCACCTGCAACCGACACACCGTTTGCAACCCCTGTGTACGTCACCAACGCGGCAGACTTCCCCGTGTAGTCGCTTAACTTGTTGTTATTCTAATTTGTTGAGGGGCGTAGGCAATTCAAATGCCCGCGTCCCTTTTCAATTTTCACGTGAAACAAAAGACAAAAACGATGATACGATTAACAGACATACAAGATGCGCTTTTGCATTTGGTTGGGTGGGAGCAATCATACGTGCCGAGCGATTATTTGTCCGACTTGACAGAGAGCGAGAGCGGACTGAAATTTCAGGACGCGCACCCGCTTTGCACCCTTGACAATATCAAGGCGATTATCCCCGACAATTTCAAATTGCAATATCCCGAATGGAATATTAACTCGCTTTATGCGAAAGGCGCAAAGGTTCAATGTGGCGGCGTGGTATGGTACGCAACCGCAGCGAATACGGGCGAAAAGCCACCCATCGAGGATTGGCACGGCGACTATTCGGAGCAATATTCGGGCAGTTGGCAGCCTTACAACTTCCTTACTGACTACCTTGCAAAACTCACCAAAAACGGCATCGCGCAAATGGTTCAAAATTGGTTGACAATGAAAAAATCATCAGCCGAAACGAAATCATTATTGGAGCGGCGCACGTTCTTTGATGGCGCGGGACGTATCGCGGCGACACAAAACAACAGCGGCAAAATTGTTGGCTTTGAGATTGTGCCGGTGCGGTCTATGGGCGTAACAATGAAGATTGAAAAAATTGGCTTGCAGATGACCGGCGGCACGGGTATTGTAAAGATGTATCTTTTCCATTCCTCACAGCCCGACCCGATTAAAACGTTTGATTTGGACTTTACCAAAACAAACGGCGGTTTTCAGTGGTTCACGCTAACGGATTGTTATCTTCCCTACATTGCAGACAGCAACAACGCGGGCGGCGCGTGGTACTTATGTTACAATCAAAACGACTTGCCCGAGGGTATGAAAGGCATCAACGTTTCAAAAGATTGGTCGCGAGAGCCGTGCGGGACGTGCAATGTTGGCAGCGTGGAGACGTGGCGACAAATTACAAAGTTTATGCAAATATCGCCATTTGCCGTTCCCGCCTTGCAGACGTTTGCGGAATATCCCGAACTTTGGGACATCGAAAGAAATATCTACACTAACACCTGCAACTATGGCATTAATTGCGAGGTGTCGGTAGGTTGCGACTTGACCGATTTTATTATCAGCCAAAGGAATTTGTTTGCAGACGCTTTGCAACATCAAGTTGCCTATATTGCATTGCGCACAATGGCGATGAACCCCGACACAAGAGTAAACCGCAATCAATCCAACGTGTCAAGGCTTGACATTCTGTATGAACTTGACGGCAATACGGATGCAAAACACCCTGACGGCTTGGGTGTGAAGTTGAAAAAGATTTACAACGCCCTCGAAGTTGACACAAACGGCCTTGACCGTATTTGTCTGACTTGCAACAATGGCGGCGTTAAATATCGGACAGTATAGTTAATATCACTTGATGGATGTTTTTTGTTTTTAACGGTTTTTGTCTAACGCACTCGGCATAAAACCGAGTGCTTTTAAATGTTGATTATGACGATAGCGGGATTGATAGACGGCGTAAAGAAATTCTTACAAGACGTTGAGAGCGGGCGGTTAATTCAGAATTGCATCACCCTCAACGAAAAGGATATTGTGTCTATGAATACCGAGGAGCAACTCTTCAAAGAGGGCGAAAATGCCCTTGGTGTTACAATTCGGTCATACCAACCTTACAGCCCCGTCACAATCAGCATCAAGCAGAAAAAAGGACAGCCGACCAACCGCGTGACTTTGCGAGATACAGAGGCTTTTCATAAGTCTTTTTTCGTGTATGCAGACAATAAGGCGGTATGGTTCAAGGCGACTGACAAAAAGGCACAAAAACTATACGATAAATACGGAGAGATATTTGGCTTGACAGTCGAAAATCGTAATAAAGTGGCGTGGGATATGCTTTACCCCTTGCTAATGGTAGAATTAAAATTTGCATTATTCAAATGAGCGAAGCACCCAAAAAAAGCAATCCGCAATTACTTGACCGAGTAGTCGGCGAAATTCAGGACGCTTTAATCGCGGGCTTGCCGTGGTTAAATTTCGCATTCGGCATTGCGGAGCGACTTGTACACGAAATCAACGGCAAGGAATACTATTTGCCGAATGTGTACAGAGCCGAGAATGACTATATCGAAATAAGCCCCGACGATAAGGATTTGCACAATCATTCGTTTTTTACCGTGGACGAGCCACAATATTTGGATTGTCAACGTGGACAGAAAATCGAAGTGCGTGCAAATGTTAGCCTCATCGTATGGGTGGATATGCGCAGCATTGAGCCGACGGACGAGCGAAACAAAGAATTGGTTAAGAGGGACATTTTGCGCGTCTTAAACTCAATGCTTTTAAAAAATGGCACGTTTACGGTTAACAGAGTGTACGAAAAGGCAGAGAATATTTTTCAAGGCTTTACACTTGCCGAGGTTGACAATCAGTATTTAATGCACCCATATTGCGGATGGCGTTTTGTGGGCGAAATCAAAGTAGAGGATATTTGCGAGGAATGACGATGATTTACTTATTAATAGCGGTTGCCGTGGCTTTGGTTGCATCATTCTTTTTGTTGCTATTCAAAAAGATTGGCATCGTGGAATGGTTGCAAGTCCACGGCGGCGATTTAATTTCGGAGTTGGCACACTGCGATTTTTGCCTATCGTGGTGGCTGTCTTTGATTGTCGCCATCATTGCAGCGGCGATAATCGGCGATTGGTGGGTAATAGCCACGGCGGTATTGGCAACGCCTATTTGCCGCAAACTCCAATAATGTTTCACGTGTAACAAATAGAATAACAACAATGCAGACACTAAAAATTGGAAAACACACCGCATCAATCTTTGATGGCATTGAGGATATGCCGATTGTGCGCTATCATAAATTTATGAAGTGCCTTTTGATTGATGCAGGTATCGGTGGAGATATGGCGGCGGTTGACCGCCATTTGTATAAGGCGAGGGCGTATGTTGGCGGCAAAAAATTTGACCTTGCCCAAATTGAACTCGACAATTTAAGGCAGAATTTTAATTTTATCCTCAATGGCGTTTCCCCGCGATTGTTGGCGTTTGCGGCATTGGTGGCAGAATTGGACGGCAAGCCGACCGGCACGACCGACAGCGAGTTACAAAATGTTGCGGATATTCTGAAAGATGCAACCGTCGGCGAGGTTGATGCAAATGTAGATGCGAAAAAAAAAAGACTTGATGACGAGTTAAAGACCTACTTTGCAGACCTATTCGACGATGAGAGCGACAAAGAATATTACGACCTATTGAAAATGCGTACACTTGCAATGTTGCAGAGCATCAGCGGCGATGGCGACGCGGCGAAGATTGAACGATTAACACAAGCGTTATTGTTGCACGTGAAACCAAAATCATTCGTCGGTAAGGATAATGCAGAAATCAGATACGAAAAGAATTTTGAACGGCTTTGTCTGTATTTGTCCGAGTACACCAATAAGGACGTTAAGAGCCTTACCACGATGGAGTTTTACAATCTCTATGAATACGGCAAAGAGCAAATAAAAATTAAGAAAAAACAACTAAAAAAAAATTAGGATTTTTCACGTGAAACATTTATATTTGTGCCGTTATGGAAGAAACAACAATAAGCATATTTCAAAATCTTGCCTACCCCGTGGCGGTTAGCGTTGTGCTATTCCTTTGCGTCGTTTGGTTTGGGCGGAAGTTGCTCGACGAGATGAAGATAAGGGAGAAAAACAACGCCGTACTAACTACGCAATATATTGAACATTTGCAAAATGCCAACAGCGCATTAGTCAAGGCATTGAGCGATAACACGGACGCATTGGCGAGGTTTTCACGAATATTGGAAGTGATAGAACACAAACTAATTGAGGTAGAGAAATGAACGAGCAGCCGAACCCTATAAAATACTCCGACTTAATCAAGCCCGACAATTCAATTTCGGACTTGATAAAACAACTTGAAGATTTGCAAAAGGTGTATTCTGACACCGCCGCAAAACTCAAAGAACAAGCGTTGCAAGTGACGGCATCGCTTAAAGGTGTTTCGGGCGCGACCGAAGAGGGGCGCAAGGCGATAAACGATGCAGCCGCAGCGACCGAGCGTCTGACAGCAGAGGAGAAAAAGGTTACGGCAGCGGAAACGCAAAACAAAAAAGCGTTGCACGAACTCAAATTGGCACAGCAAGAGCAAAACAAGATTGAGAAATTGCAGGCAAAACTTGCACGTGCTACGGCTGGCAGTTACGACGCACTCTCCGCACAATACGCACTAAACAAAATCCGCATCAATGCAATGTCACAAGCCGAGAGGGACGCAGCCGAGAAATCGGAGCAACTTATTTCTAAGACAAACGCATTGATGGACGCAATGAAAAGGATGCAAGCCGAGACCGGACAGCATCAGCTCAATGTCGGAAATTATAAAAGCGCATTGGATGGGTTGGGAAAGGCAATGCAAGGATTGATGGGCAACGCAGGACAGTTGGCAAGTGGTTTGGGTGTCGGCGGTCTTGGTGGCTCGTTTTCGTCTTTGGCGGCAGGTGCTGGCCCCGTTGGTTTGGCGGTTGCCGCCGTCAGTGGATTTACCGCCGCAATGGTGAGCGGTGTAGATACGGCGCGAGAGTACCAAAAGGCTGTATCGGTATTGCAATCAATCACGGGCAGCACGAAAGAGGGATTAAAGGAACTTACAGAGCAAGCGCGGCAACTTGGCGCGACCACTACCTACACAGCCACCGAGGTAATCCAACTTCAAACGGAATTGGCAAAACTCGGATATTCGCAGAGCGACATCTTGAATATGACCGACAGCGTGCTATATTTTGCACAAGCGACGGGCGCGAGCCTTGCCGACGCATCAAGTATGACCGGCGCGGCATTGCGAATGTTTGAAAAGGACACGACCGACACCGCCGAATTTGTGGATAAATTGGCGGCATCAACGACAAAATCGGCATTGTCGTTTTCTTATCTTGATACGGCACTCTCTATTGTATCGCCGGTTGCGAATGCCTTTGGTTTTAATCTTGAAGATGTTTTGGCATTACTTGGGCAACTTGCTAACGCAGGCTTTGACGCATCATCAGCGGCGACAGCGACACGAAATATTCTTTTGAATTTGGCAGACGCTAACGGCGACTTGGCAAAGTCAATCGGACACCCCGTTAAGAATTTGGACGAGTTGGTTGCAGGCTTAAAACAACTTGATGCAGAGGGCATAGACCTTGCACAATCGTTGGAACTGTCTGATAAACGCTCCGTGGCGGCGTTCAATACATTTTTAAAGGGCGCGGGTGACGTTTTGGAGTTACGCGATGCTTTGAACGACACCAACGGCACAGCCGAGGAGATGTCTAAGATTATGGGCGATAATCTTGAAGGCGACGTTAAAAGTTTGGGCAGTGCGTGGGATGACTTTATGCTCGAAATCAACGAGGGACAAGGAATTTTGCGAGGCATCGTCCAATGGCTTACGATGGTTATCCGCGAAATTGCATCAACATACAAAGAACTTAAAGCATACTTTACAGACCTTTGGAATACATCAGAAGACTTCCGCACCACGATGGCGGCATTGTGGGTGGTACTCTACAAAGGCGCAAATGACTTTTGGGATATTCTCAAAATGATAACAAAGACGGCGTGGGGACTTGGTGAAATTCTCTACGGCGCATTTACTTTGGATTGGGGCAAAATCAAAGACGGTTGGAACACCGTCGTCGATGGCATTGCCGATAGTTTTGCAAGTATGCAGGAAACGGCAGAAAAAGCCGCCAAAGATGCAGGTGAAATGATTGAAAATGTCCACCCCGTAATCACGGCGACCGTTGATGTAGAGGGCGAGCCGTCGCCGTCGCCTAAGCCGGGACAAGGCGAGGGTAGCGGCAAGCAAAAAAACATCGTCAGACTCAATGGCAAGGAGTATGACCTTGAAATCGAGGAAGAAAAAGAAGATTACGAAAAAGCCCTAAAAAAATATCAAGAGGCGCAAAAGAAACTCGCAGCCGAGCGCGAAAAGGCGCAGCGGAAAGCCGAGCAAGATGCAGAAAAAGCGTACCGCGCCGAACTATCCGCAAGGCGCAGCGCGGAAGATGCTCAACTTGCCTTGATTGAGGATAGTTGGCAGCAAAAGACAATCAAAACCAATCTACAATACAGCCGTCAAATTGAGGATTTAAAGCACACATTAGAAACTCAAAAGGATTTGACGGAAGATGCGCGTGAAAGCATCAACGCCACCATTGCGGCATTGGAGCAGCAACAAACAAACGCCTTAATCAAGATTGAGGAAGAGCGATATGCAAAAGAGTTGGAACTGCAAAAGGCCGCAATCGAAATGAAGTTAAAAACAGTTGCGGCAGGCAGCGAGGAAGAAAAACAATTGTTGATGCAGCAATTGGATGTTTCACGTGAAATCGCACTTTTGAAAGCCAAAACAGACGAGGAGCGAGCCGACATAAACAAGTCGTTTGATATTCAAAAAGGCGGCATCGCGGACAAGTATTTGCAGCAACAATTAGCGATTTTCGACCAACAGCAAGATTTGGCGCAATCGGAATTTGATTTGTTGAGAAATTCCGAGCAGCGCAAAACGCTTTTCAAGTTGCAAGCCGAAAAAGCAAGATGGGAAAAAGTTTTGGCATTAAACGAGCAAGCCAATACCAAAATGTCAGATGCAGAGGTGCAGACAATCAAAAACACCATTGCGAAGATTGAGCAGGAAATGGACGCAGCCGGGCGTGGCGGCGACATTTACGATTTGGTTGGTTTAAATCTTGATAGCGACCAAAAGGGCGCAATACAATCATCAATGGACTTTGCAACCGAGCAACTTAACGCCTATATGGAAAGTTATGTAGCGGCGGCAGACGCGAAAGTAAATGCAGCCGCAAAAGAGGTTGACAGCGCACAAAAGGCACTGGACAAAGAAATCGAATTGCGCGATAAAGGCTATGCGAATGACGTTGCAACGGCACAAAAGGAGTTGGATATGGCGAAAGCCAATCAGGAGAAAGCGCAGCGCGAGCAAGAAAAGGCGCAGAAACGGCAAGCCGCCATTCAGACGTTGCAGCAAATGGGCGACTTGGTGACGGCAAGCGCAAAGATATGGGGACAACTTGGTTTTCCGTGGGCAATCCCCGCAATCGCTACAATGTGGGGAAGTTTTGCGGCGGCGAAAATCAAGGCAAAACAAGTTACAAAAACGGAAACATACGGCGAGGGCACGGTTGAAATGTTGCACGGCGGCAGCCATCAGAGCGGCAACGATATTGACCTTGGAACTAAACCCGACGGCACAAAGAGACGCGCCGAGGGCGGCGAGTTCTTTGCGGTTATCAAAAAACAGAGCAGCCGCAAATATGGCAACATCATTCCGTCTTTGATTAACTCAATCAATCACGGCACACTCGAAAATCAGTTGACCGCAGATGCGGCGAACATTGGCGCAATCATCAATGAGGGCGCGGATATTTCAGACCTTGCCGCAGACGTTCACGCCATCAAGATGCAGGGCGAGAAAAAAACCTACACCGATAACGGCGCGATTGTTGAGGTGTATAAGAATTGCACCCGACGGATAACACGAAATTAATTTTTCACGTGAAACAATGAAACGAGAAATCACATTCAGATTAACGAACTACGATGCGACGCCGGTACAATATACCGACGCACATCCTATTTACGGCAATGATTTTGCAATCAATGTTGAAAAGGAAAGCGGGCAAGTGTTTTATCGTGAAAAATTAAATGATAACCTTACATTTGTCGCCGAGGATTTTTTGTGGATTATGGCGCAACCGTTTGATGCAATAATCTTTGTAGCGATGTACATTTATGATGGCGGCACTTTAACAACATCGTGGTTTGGAAAATTCAGCCGCACAGATTGTATCATCAACGAAATTGATAAAATCCTGAAAGTTAAGCCCGAAACAGAGGATAATTATACGTATATCTTGGATGTTTTGGATGTTGAATTTAATTTGGCGGATTTACCGTTAGAGCAAAAGGAAATCCAAATAAACGTTCCGCCGGTATTGCAGATATATATGCTTGGTGATAGTTTTGTAACAAACTATTGGCAGGGCGAGACGTGGACAACAGAAGTTGAGCCAACGACGGATGTTGCCGCTTTACAAAATATGTGTTTTAGTTATTATGGAAGATTTGAGCCTTTTAGTACGACATATATTTACGCGAGAAAATTAAGCAGTTCAAGCGGTGCGCAATATGCAGACGATGATTTTAATTTCAACAAAATGTTGTACAAATACGCTACAACGATAGATTATATGACGTTGAAAATACATAATACATATACGTATGGTGTATCAAACACTCCCACCGAATATGGAGCGCAATATATCAACGGTGTGGCAACGGGCAAATATTATACGCCCCCTTCGGACACCAATTACGCATATACGCCGTGGAGTCGTAACAGATGGGACACTGTATCGTATTGGATAGCGACAACAAAGGCTAATACAACCGACTTTGACGATAATACGCAAATATCATCACTCCGCGTTAATACAATCGGCGCATTGATACGCGGCTTAATTTCTGCAAACAATCTTAATATTAACTTTTTAGACACAGCGGCATATTCAGAGTTTCTTTTTGATAGTCCAAACCCGATAACAGGATGGGCTGGTGGTTGGAATTTGAATTTTGTGGCAAAGTCGAATGTTATAAAATTAGGTGCAGATAGTCGAGCAACAAAAGTACCTTGCACGCTTGGCACAATCTTTAATTTCTTAAAAAATGCCCTGAATGTATATTGGAGCATCGAAAATATTGGCGGCGCATCAATACTAAGATTGGAGCATATTTCGTACTACAAAAACGGTGGCAATTACAGCGGCACGCCGATAACGCAATATGATTTAACCACGATGATAAATCCACGAAATGACAAACCGTGGGCATTTGGGCAGTATCAATATCAGTTTGAAAAATACCAAATGCCACAATTTGTCAAGTGGGAATGGATGGACGAAAGCGACGAACTATTTGACGGCACGGGATTTAAATGTAAGTCGAAATATGTTCAGAGTGGCAACACCGAGAGCATCACCGTGGCAAATGTTACGTCAAACATCGTCAAGATGCTTATGCAGGGTGATAATTTCAGTTTGGACGGTTTGGCGGTGATTTGGACGGCTGCAAACGACCGCACCGATTATTACTATTTCACGCGAAACACCGGCGGGAATTGGCGAGTGCCAAACGGTCAATTATCAATGTGGTATTTGCAGCAATCTGTGTTGCTGTATGATGCACCGTGTGAAAATATCGAAGTGTCAGGCGCGGAGCATCAGAATGTAGATTATAAGCGCACGAAATACAGCGAGGCGACATTCCCCGCCGATTATGCAGACGCAAACCAACATATCAAAACAACAATTGGAGATGGCGAGGTTGATACGTTGGAAATTAATTTAGTTAGTCATTCGATTAAAGCAAAATTGAAATATGGCAACGAGTAACAATAACAATTACAGCGTATTGCCGTTTTATACGGATATAAAAGAGCAGAACCACCGCAAGCCTTATGCGTTTGGCGAGGTTTACGCCCTTTTTGCGCTTGTTAATCAAATACTTCCATTTCAGATTGACGTACCGGCAGCACCGACCGCGCCAATTGAAGTGTATTTGGTCGATTTTGACAGCGGCACGGAAACGGATATATCGTCGGAATTGCAAGGATTATCCACGGTGCAGATTGACAGTTACAGCCTCATCGTGTACCCCTCAATAATGCCGATGCTAACAGCATTTGAACAAGGGCGATATTATTTGCGTCTGCATTACACGTATGATGGCGGCAGTCAGGACTATTTTTCCGAGGTCTTTACGTGGGTGGCATCAGTGCAGAATTATTTGAAAGTCGAATGGTACGACCGCGAGAATTTATTGCTTGATGACGGCGCAGTATGTTACAAGACGCCGTTGTATCGCGTTAAACATTTTCTTTACCTTGCAACTGAATTGGGCAAACCTGACTATACATTCGAGGAAGAGGGCGAGCAAAGGGATGGCTATTTTTTTCCGACAAAACAATTATCGGAAAAGGTGTATCGCTTTACATTCGTTGCCCCTGAATATCTTTGCGATGTAATGCGCTTTATAAGGCTGTCCGACATCGTGAACGTTTACGACCCATACGGCAGGGTTTACAAGTGCGACACGTTTCTCATCACCCCCAAATGGTTGACGCAAGGCGATTTGGCGCAGGTGGATTGCGAATTTGAGACAAACACGGTTGCAAAAAAAGTCGGCGCGAGTGTCGATGCAGAGGATATTGGCGGAGACTTTAACGTTGACTATAACAACGACTACAACAACGAGCAGTAATGATGTTTCACGTGAAAATCATCTCAAAATAAATTGATTATACGAAAGCAACATTAATAAAGATACAAATATGGCAAATTACAGCAACTTAATCAACAGCATAAAAGCCGTCATCAGACAAAACGGCACAAACGACATCACGGGTCAGACGATGCAAGATGTGTTGGTTACGATGACAAACACCATCGGACGCTTTGCGGCGTTTGCGGGAACGGCTATGCCATCGACCAACCCCAACAGTCCCGACCAAACGGTGTACTACTTGACATCAATTCCCGGTACGTATGCCAACTTTGGCGGCATCGTAGTCCCGCCCGACCGCCTTGTCGCCTTGCACAACATCAGCGGCACGTGGGAGATGGTTGTTATCGTGACATTCTCGGATGGCAGCACAATCAGCATTGACCCAGCCCTCGACCCCGACAGCGTGAACCCCGTGGAAAATAGGGTGCTATCTAGCGTAATTAACGACCTTTTAACGAGGGTGCAGGCATTGGAGACGGCAACAACGGAGTTGCAGATAACGTCCAAATGGCTTAACGCAACGGAAGTAAAGGCGATAACCAACGAGACATACGCGGGAAAGAACATCATCGACTTTATGGCGGTGGCAACGGGCGTTGATGCGCATTATTACACGGCGGCGAAACAGACGGGCAGCGGCATTTACTTGTATGGCGTGGAAGAGTCTGTTGGTGGTAGTTTTAATTGGGCCGTATTACACCCGAGTGGCACGGACACCTTGCAAGACACTTTGGGTGTTAACGAATCATTTGAAGGCGGTTTTATTTCATATTGCGACAGATGATAGCGGAAGTATTGCTTATCAAGGACGAGAACCGCTATTTGTTGGAGCATTTGGCGTACAATGCAGCGGCGGGCGTGGAGCATTTTTTCATTTATGACAATATGAGCCGCACACCCGTCTCCGACTTTTTGCGCGAAAACGCCCGCGATTTTCTCAACATCTGCACAGTCGCAAGGTATCAGGGGCGTGGCAGCTTGCAGTTGAATTGCTACAATGATTATGTAAGTGAACACCGCGAAATCGAATGGACGTTGTTTTGCGATACCGACGAAATATTGGTGGGTAACATTCGCGACGCGGTGGCGGAGTTTGGCAGCGATTATAACTGTTTGTCATTCTCTCCTATTTTGCACGGCTGCAACGGCAAAATATATGATGATGGCGGCGGAATGTTTGATAGGTTCGGCGGCGACATCATAGACCCCGCACACCATTGGTACAAGTTTGTGGCGAGGACGGCAGACATCGTGCAAATACCCAATCCGCATTGTAACACAATGAAAGACAAAAGACTAAAATACTTGACGGCGGCAAATTACCCTCAATGTACGTTGCACCATTTCAGGTATCGCAGTTTCGAGGAGTGGACATTAAAAATAAAGCGCGGGACGTGCCTTTGTCTGTCTGAAAAGGATAGGCACAAAATGGCGGAATTTTTTGAGGCTAATCCGACAATATCACAGAGCGACCCCGAAGCCGTGAAAATAATGCAGAAACACGGCGTGAATTTTGGGACGGCGCAAAAATATTTTGATATATATCCCTCAAATTAATACACCACCGAGAATAAAAATGCCGTCTATGTAGGCGGCATTTTTAATTGTTGCACGTGAAACATTACGCTTGTGTGAAATAGCCGGGCGTTCCGGCACGGTCGATACGGGCGTAGGTTGCGCTGGTGCGGCTGGAATTATATGTCGTGCCATTACCGCCGATAATAGATGTACATTGTGTGAACATTCCCGTACTATTCAACCCCGATTTCTTAATCCAATCTCCGCCGTAGATGGTAGTTAGTTGTGCGCAACCGACGAACATATACGCCATCGATGCAACATTTGCGGTGTTGAAATTGGAAAGGTCAAGCGTTGTGAGCGCGGCACATTCATAGAACATATTCGCCATTGACGTAACATTTGCGGTGTTGAAGTTGAAGAGGTTAAGCGTTGTGAGCGCGGCGCAGCCTCGGAACATATTCCCCATCGTTGTAACATTTGCGGTGTTGAAGTTGAAGAGGTTAAGCGTTGTGAGCGCGGCGCAGCCATTAAACATATTCAACATCGACGTAACATTTTCGGTGTTGAAATTGGAGAGGTCAAGCGTTGTGAGCGCGGCACAGTTGGCGAACATTCCTCCGCAACTGTCAGGCGCATACATATCCGCGTCGCTCAAAAACATTACATTTGTGCCATCTTGCCAAATTTCAATCAGATTTTCGTCATCAAGATAACCCGACATCGTATAGCCTGACGTGGAATGTGCCGACTTGTAGCCGAAGACGCAGGATGTTGTAGCATTAGTTACGTAATCGCGCACACTTGCAACATCGGGAATGTAAGCCTTTTGTGGCTCGGGCGGTGTCGGCGGCACGCTTCCGCCGCAAAGGTCTGAAAGTACATTGAACGTATCAACGGTAAAGATTTTGATGTTATCGCTGTAATTCGGCACGAATGACCATTGAATTACATTCGCGTCCGGCGCATCAATGCCGCCGTGTGTCTTATCACCGACAAAAAACGCCTTGATTGGTATAGGCATTATCCACTCGTTGTTGTTTTCGTCAACAACGCCAAGTGCCTCAACATTGCCGTTGCCGTCTATCAGATAGACACCAACATTTTCGCACTGCAAAGATTTTAACGCCGTTGCGATTGATTGTGGCACATTTCGGAGAGATGCAGAGAATGTGGACGGCTCACGCCCTATAATTTCCTCAACGCCGTTTAAACTGTCATTGCCGCCGCCAAAGGTACGTGCCGCTCCGCTCTCCTGCGTGGGGCTGTAAATATATGGGGAAATGACAATTTTGGTGCTGTCGGCGGCTGTCATTTTTGCCTGCCAATTGGCAAGGCTGTTTATTTCGGAAAATCCCGACGTGGCTGAAAATTTGTTTTTCGTGCCGTCATCGTTCATAATCCTTTGAAACGCCACCTTTTGTATTTGCCCGAAACGTTCAGGACATTGGACACATTCCAAGTCAGGCAGCGATGCAGATGGGGGGCAATTGCAAGTTATCATTTGAAAATGATTTTTATTAATAATGCACTGACCGACTGACCCTTTGCCGATTACGCAAATGTAAGAAAAATTTTCACGTGAAACAAATATTTTGCAGTCTTTTATTTATATCAATCTTATATCAATCTTATATCACCCTACAATCGCCCTTTGTAGGGTATTTTTATTTTGTTGATTTTCAAATATTTAGCACCCTACAATCACACTACAATCAAAAATATTAAATATTTTAACATTTATTAACGCAAAATATTTGCACCATACAAAAATTAATTGTAATTTTGTAACGTAATCAAAACAGAAATACTAACACAAAAAACACAATCAAAATGAAAACACAGAAAATCGAATTACCCGAAGATGTTTACAAGTGGAGCGGCTTAAAGCCGTATTTAACACCGTTCAATATGGGTGGTGTTGACTTTAAAATCAACACAACGCCCAACGACGGAATGTGTGAAATCACTGTAAATGACAAGTATGTCTTTGAGATTGATACACTTTCGTTGCTCGATTATGCTAATTTGAATTATGACTTGCAAGATGTGCGAGACCACATCTTTGCAATATTCACTTGCCACTACGAGATTAAAGACAAAGAAGGCAAATGGCACAATTTTCACGAGACATTTCCAACGCTGTAATCAATCAACACCCCGCCCGAGGTGTAAATCGGGCATTTTTTACACTGCAAAAAAGTAATTTATTAACGTTTATTAACGTTAAATATTTGCATAGTACAAAAATTAATTATAATTTTGTAGTGTAAAAAATAAAAGGAATACTAACACAAAAAACACAATCAAAATGAAAGCAAACACACTCGCAGACCGTATCACGGCAAAGTTGACAACTAAGGGCGGCAAAATCGCCAAAAAATATGCAGATGTTGAAAAAGTCCTTCTCGGCAACCGCGTACACGGCAAGAACTATTCGGGACTGGGTCGTTTTTGCAGTATCACCAACGGCACATACTTTGCCACCATTGAGGGATTGGAAGCAATCGGCGTTGACTATCAGACAGGCAACGACGCACCAAGAGGCGGAGCAATCGGAGACTACATCGAACTGACTGCCAAAGGCAAGAGGCAGGTTGCGGAATGGGCGAAAATGCGCAAGGCAGAAATCGCCGAGGCAGAGGCAAAGAAACAAGCCGACCTCGCGGCAATGAAAGCCCGCCGTGTTGCCGCAATCAAGGAACGATTTGACACTCTGACCGCGCACGCCGACACCGTGGCAAAGTATTTCCCAACATCGCCCGAGACCTACACAACGGGAATGGGACGCTACATTTCTAAGAAATCTATCAGCGGAAAGATGTGGGGACTTGCAAAAGAATTGCACACTATGAAAGACGGAGACCTCTTTAATGCAATTTCGTTCTATTTCCTTAAAGACGAATATACAGCGGTTGAATATCTCCTCAACGATTTTGACAACCGCATCGAAATCAAGTACAAAGACATCACCGAGTAATAACAAGGGCGGACGGCATCACAACCGAGCCGCCCACAAAATCAACGAATTATGGACTTCACGATATTGACAAATTTGGTTGCAGCCGTTCAGAGCGGCAACCCCGAGACAATCAAAGGTGCAATTCTCAACAGCGGTTTGGCGGGCGCAGTCACTCACCGCGAATATCTCGCCAAAATTTGCGGTCAGGAGTTTTGCAGCCAAAAAATTGGCGAGGTGCGAGTTTCGCAGCAATACGCCGCCGGTACTTTGTTTTTCAGAGTAACGGAAAACAAGGAATATGGCAACGATGTTGTAATTGCCATCTATCCCGACAATACCGCAGAATTTCAATTTAGCAAAATACCATTCTAAATATATTGTTTCACGTAAAACTTCACAAAATGAAAAACATTTTAGCAATCATCATTGGCGCGGTCATTTTCTTTGTGTGCGCCACCCACCTTGTCCCGAGCCACGAACCTGCATCAACATTGCAGTGGTGGACATACGGAATGTTTGGCGGTTTGGGTATCGCCGCCGTCGGTGTCTATGGACTTAAAAAACAATCAGACAACAATTAACAAAAATTAACGCTACAAATTTGCATAATAATAAATTTATATGTAAATTTGTGGCGTTAAATCAAAACACAATACAGAAATGAAGAAAATAAAAGAAATACTTACAGCAATGTCGAGAGCGCAGCGCAGAAAGGCTGTCGCCGAACTTGGTGCGGCATTGTGGCCTGATTCTATGCCACTCGCGCAATACACCAACCTTATTAACTTGTATACGGGTAGGTGTAAGAAGGTAGCACCCGAGAAAATCCCCGTAATTTGTAAGATTTTGGGCGTAACGCCTAACGAATTATTGGATTGGGGCGAGAGTGTTGCACGTGAAACAGTTTAAAAAACGGCATTATGGAAACATTGATATTGGAATTACCGAGCGTTACCGCACACAGCGAGCCTGAAATTATATCCGCTATTCTTGCCGATTGTTACGCGAGAAAAGCAAAAGGTGAGTATTTTCGCGGCAAAGGCTTTACTGCCTACACAGAGGATGGTGATAAATACTCTATAAGAGTAGCATTTAATGGCAAGTCGCTGCAAAAGATAGATGTGGCTAAATCTCCGATGCTAATTCCAAATTTCGTGTTTCCATTCAGATTGACCGCGCCCGACTTCAAAAAGTTTTTTCGTTGCCGCGAGGATATGATAAATTTTTTGACAAAGTACGGCGATGGCGTGGAGTATGAACTTACTACCACGTCAGAAACAATGTTAAATAACAAGGGTGTTTTGACACCCTTTAACATCAAGTACACCGCCGCCGATAACTCACTGATTGTTGACAGCAAAAAATACCAACTTAGCAATGAATAACGACGAAAATATTATTTTCTTTGACACCGAAACAACCGGCGTAATACCACGCGGCAAGGAAGAGCCGTTGGTATATACAAATGACTTCCCCCACGTGGTGCAGTTATCTTGGAAACTCGGTGACAAAGAGGGCGATTATATCATCAAGCCCGACGGCTTTACAATCCCCGATGCAGCCGCAGCCGTCCACGGCATCACCACCGAGCGCGCAATCGCCGAGGGCGTACCATATCACGATGCTTTTATGGCGTTTTTCGCAGATGTAAAAGCATCAACGGCACTTTGCGCGCACAATGGCGCAGCCTTTGACATTCGCGTAATTGTTGCAGAATACGTCAGAATGAGCAATGTTGAAAGGGCATCAAAATTTTGGGCGTTCTTAAAGTCTTTGCCGCTTTATGACACAATGACAGAGCCAACAATCATTAATTTTGTCGGCGCACGTTTCCGCGATGGCAAGCCCGGCAAGTTCCCGCGCTTGGAAGAGTTGTACGCAAAACTTTTCAATGGCGAGAGTTTTCCCGCGCACAACTCTATGGAAGATGTCAGGGCATTGGCTAAATGTTTTTGGGAGTGTCGAAAACGCAAATTTATTTAATCTTACACTCCGCTAAATAGTTTGAAATACGCAGCAATATAGAGGGTGTGGTTTCGCTGCCGGTAATTGCGCCGCCATTTCAGATACTAAAAAACTTTGTGTTGTTAACGTTCTTTAACATAAAAAATTTGCATACTACAAAATTATATGTAAATTTGTAACGTAATAAAAAACAAAAGTTGAACCCTTAACACACAAAGAAAATGGCAAAGTTCAGTGCAGCATATCAGGTATCGGTCAAACAGTTGCTCCGCAAGTTGGTTTGCAACTTCGCATCAAAGACCGTAAAGTTCGGCAATACCCTCGTAACATTTACGAGATTGGCAACTTCATTTGCGATTGACTTCAAAGATGAGAGTTACAAAAGGTCAATCGAAATGCCCGCAGAGGAGTTTTTCAAAATCGCTCCCGATGACAACGAAACAGTTTCAAGCGTAATTTGCAGAATACATTAATAACCACGGCGGCGCGATAGCATCAAGCCGCCACAAAACACACAAAGAAAATGGCAAAACAGACAACAAAGGCAACCGCCCCCGAAGTAGAGGAGCAGACAACCACCCCCCCCACGGCATCAACCAAGCCGATGACGCTTGCCGTAAAAATTTTGGCTGCGAAAGCCAAAATTGGCAAAATCTCGAAAGACGGCAGCGCGATTGTCGAAAAGGCAAGCGGAAAGACAATCCAATACGCCACACTTCCGCAAGTTTTGGGCGCGGTAGTGCCGGTATTGGCAGAGTTGGGGCTTGACTATGTAGTCGCCCCCGTATGGAGCGAGACCGCCGTACAGTTGATGGCTCAAAATATGCGTATGTTCTCGATTCACTTTGTGGATGTTGAGAGCGGCGAGCAGTCCGAGCCAATTGTCTATCCGTTCAGGATGGCTACCAATTACGAGGCAATCAAAGGTGACGGCTCGACTATCACCTACGCCACCCGCTACTTGCTTGGACTTGCCCTCGGCTTACAAACAGAGGAAGACCCCGACAATCGTTTCCCCGAGCGCAAAGGCGGCAACAATCAGCAGCAACGCGCCAACAATCAGCAGCCACAGCAGCCACAGCAGCCGAAAAAGCAAAGGACATTCCGCGAATGTGTAAATGGCTTTTATGCAACTTACAACAAGGGCGATTTGGACGGAGCAAGGCGCACCCTTGATTTTGTCCGCAAAAATTGGGGACGTGCCGAGGAGTGTGCGGCAGAAATAGCGGCGATGGAAAAACTTGACTTGACCGTATGGCAGCCGACCACGCAGCAACCGCCATCATCAGCACCCACGGCAGACGCAAACGCACCCGCGCCATTCTAAACCAATACCTAACTAACAATCAACGGTGGGGCGGTACTCGCAGCCGCTCCGCCTTTTGTTTCACGTAAAACATCAATCAAAATGACGAAACCGTTTTTTGTTAGCCATACGGCGGGACTTGTTTTCGATACGCCAAAAGATTGGTATCAGTACGTACAACAGCACGGATATACGGCAGAAGAGGTAGTTTTGGATATCAACGGCTTCAAATGGAATATTCATAATTGTTGCCTCAATCCCAATCGGACAGAGATAATCAGGAATATGACAGCAACACCCTATGAGGAGTTCACAATCAGCACAGCACAAAGAACTGATAATTTGTGGGTGTATGGCTATCACTATAACGGCATTTTGTCTGATACTTGGGCTGGCGGTGGATGCGGCGCAGGATATAATGGCGATACATTCAGCACAGAGGATGATGCAATAAAAGGAGCGTTAAAAAAGATGCTTGAAAACAAAGACCTTGCCACGAAATTTCGCTCAATCATTCAAACGGTATACAACAATAAGCAATTCATACAATTAACATTATTTTAATTTTGTTAACTTGCAAGTTATCTGAAAATTGCTTAAATTTGTATCGTTTTAGGATGGTAAAGACCGTTAGCCAATGCCAACGAGGTGGAGGTTTTGCGGCGGCGGTCTTTTCACAGAGATAAAAACGGAATCGACCGCGACCGAGACCGACAAAATACTTTGCTTTTGCAATTCAAAAAGAGCCACAAAAATACGTGCGTCGCGGCGCGTGTTTGCGTGGCTTTTTAAATTATGATGCTATGAAATATATCGTAACTATCAATCAAGCCGCCGCCGTCAGGGTTGCTCCTGAGTTGGATTTTAACGACTTGGCGATTTTGGATTTTATCAGAGGTTTTGCAACGTCCGGCAAATGCGAGAGCATCACCGAGGGAAAAAAAACGTTTTTTTGGATAAGCCACACACTTATTATGTCGGAGTTGCCATTGTTGCATATCTCTACCAAGATGGGAATGATGAAACGCATCAACAAGTTGATAAAAGCAAATTTGTTGATTAAGCACCCGAATTGCGATGCGCTTGGCAAAACGTTGTATGCGTTTGGCGATGCAGTTTCTTTGCTTGAAACATCAACAAAAGACCCACAAACAAAAGTTGATACCCCCGAAACAAAAATTTATACCCCCAAAACAGAAGTTTATGGGGGGTATGAACAAACGTTTATGGGGGGTATAAACAAAAGTTTAGGTAATAATATAAATAATACTATTAATAAAATAAATGATAATGATAGTGGCGGCTTTGAAAATCCGCCTACCACACCCACCCCCGACGACATCATTAATGTAGATGTTGAGGAAATCACCGGCGACCATATCAGCGTATCAGCCGAAACGATTACCCCCCCGAGTTCCGCCGCCCCCCCCCACGATGAGGCAAGCCCGAATAAAAAAACATTATTCCGAAATAGCACCGCCGCCGACCGCGAAACATTCTTTAAGACATTCAGCGGCGAGGAGTTTGCGGCATTGGATATGGAATACTATTATCAAGCCGTTGCCGATTGGAGCGACAGCAGCAACACGATGCGCACGGAGCGTGGATGGTTCGCAACTGTCCGCACATTCATTCGTGGAGATAAAGGAAAAAATCGCGTACATAAAAAACAGAGTAACAGCGGATTTAATTGGGACGCTGCAAAAGCATATTTGCGAATGTAAAAAAATCTTTGGTATTTTAACGTTTATTAACGTTAAAAATTTGCACGGTACAAAAATTAATTGTAATTTTGTATCGTTAACAAAAAGGAACACTTAACACACTTTGCAAAGGGACGTAAACAGTCGTCAAAAAGGTGGAGATGCGGGCTTGGCACTTTGAACTTCGGGCTAACCACTTAAAAAAATAGGGCGGAAGAGAAACTAACGGTCTTAAAAACACGGCGCAACAATCTAAACGGCGCACCATAAGACGCGAAAGCGCACCATCAGACGCACGAATTTTGGCGCGCCGTGTTGGAAAGACTTAAAATGAATGTTTCACGTAAAACATTAACTAAATGGAAAAGGCATTTTCAAATATTAACATCAAAACAATTGCAACGGTGCAGCCCGAGCAACTGCCCCGACAATCGGCGGTGACAATCGCGCTGCAAAAGTTGGCAGACACCAACATCGCGCAATTAAGCAATGTTGATGCTTTGATATTGGCGGCTGCAAAAAACGTCACAATCGGAGAAATGTTGCCGTCGGCGGTAACATCAGCCGTCCATCAGATTTTCCATTTTATCAGCATTGATATTGGCTACAAAAAGCCCGCTGAGGATGCCGAATGGCAATATATAGTAGTGCGGCTGTCTGACGTGTTAAAACGCCATTTTTACGACCTCACAATCGAGGACGTGAAAACAGCATTTGAACTGTTAACCGTTGGCGACCTCGACAATTATTTGCCGACAAATAGCAGCGGAGAGCCTGACCGTAGCCATTACCAAAATCTCAATGCCGAGTATCTTTGCAAGGTTTTGAGAGCATACAAAAAACGCCGCGATGTTGCCTATACCAACATCAAGGCAGCGCAGCCGAAACCTCAAAAGGCTTTGCCGCCAACACCGACCAAAACGCCCGCAGAAAAGACGCGGGAATGTTACGACAATTATAAGGCGACCGGCAAACTTATTTTTGCCATTCCGCCCGATGACGTAACAATCGCCAATTTTCTGACAGAAAAAGGATTGATGGCGGCGGTAACAATCACAGAGGCAGACAAAGAAAAAGCCTTTGCGATATATAAGGCGGAAAGCGAGTTGGGATGGCACAATGATTATGCCGCTAAGTGGATAATCAGAGCGGGCAAAGATGCAAGGGAACTGCAACCAAAAGCCTACAAAATAGCGTTAAATCGTTGCATCAAGGCGGCATTTGACGGATTTGTTTCACGTGAAAAAGCAAAAGAAAATGGCAGTGTTAATTAAAATAACAGTTGAGGGTGAAACAAAAATCCACGTTTTTAGCGAAGATGCAGAGCGCGCCGCGTGTGGATATGCCGTAGTGGATTATTGCGAAAGGCTTGATGGCGTATCAGATGTGCAGCCGTTCAAAGGCACACTAAAACAAATGACGTGCGAGCAATGCAAACGAGTTGTTAACTATTATAAAAAATTAAGATGATACCAAAAACACTTCATTATATGTGGTTCGGCGGCAAACAGATGCCGTCAATATGCAAAGAATGTATTGAAAGTTGGCACAAAGTTTTGCCGTCCGATTGGTCATTCCAATTTTGGAATGAGGACAATTACGACGTTAAAACAAAAAACAATTTTGTATTGCAGGCGTATAGCAGCGGCAATTATGCGTTTGTGTCTGATTATGCAAGATGGGACATTTTACACCGTCAAGGCGGTGTGTATGTAGATACGGATGTTTTTTTATTAAAAGACATCACGCCACTTTTGCAGCATAAGGCGTTTGGCGGTGTCAACGGTCTTGGCCTATTCGCATCGGGATTGATTTTGGGCGCAGAGCCAAATTTGCCGATATTCGCAGAAATGAAAACGGAATACGACCGGCGCAATTTCCTGACGAAAGACGGCAAGCCAACATACGTCACAAATATAATGGTGGAGAATGACTTGTTGACGCGGCACAATTTGAAGCCCGATTTGGAGATTGCGCAGACGGTTGCAGACATCACCATCTACCCGAAAGACTATTTCTGCCCGTTCAGCCCCGCCGATGGTACACTGAAAACAACGGCAAACACGTATGCGATACACCAATTCACGGGTACGTGGATACCCGAGGAAAGGAAAGCGGCACAAGCGAAAGCCAATCCGAAATTGGCGGAGCATTATAAAAAAATCAAATAATGTTTCACGTAAAACATCAACGTTATGAAGGAATTGTACAGCATAAAAAGCGGAGCGTATAAGACATCAAAAGATTATGCGCATCTAAAAGAATTGCTTGATGCGGGGCATTATGTAATATGTTTTATACATTATGCTCCACAAGGCACTAAATACGAATTTCAAGATATTTGCATTGCAAACAAAAGAAAAGATGGCTATGAATTTTGCGCCCGTGGCATTGGCTACTTGTCCGTATATGAAGATTGGGGCGACAAGTTTGGAGAGTTGTGCGAGGATAGCGGCGTGGAATTTATCGAACCTACAAATATTTCAAAATGAGCAACACGAATACTAACATAAAAAACACATCAAAATGAAAAAAGTAGAACTTTTTAACGACCATTTTCAGAACTTCAAGGTTTACGGCATACCGCACGCGCAGTTGATTATCGCCGACCCGCCTTATAATCTTGGCAAGAACGCCTATGCAAGCAACCCCGCGTGGTACATTGATGGCGACAACAAGAACGGAGAAAGCAAGTTGGCAAACTCTGAATTTTTCGACACTGACAAAGATTTTCGCCCCGCAGAGTTTATGCACTTTTGCAGCCAAATGCTCGTGAAAGAGCCAAAACAAGGCATCAGTGAGAATGACGCAGAGGGCAGCACCCCCCCCGTGGAGAAAATTGGCAGCAAAATCAAGTCAAAAGCACCGTGTATGGTTCTATTTTGTGCATTTGAGCAACTGCATTATTACATCGAACTTGGCGAGAGGTACGGATTTAAACATTACATTCCGTTGATATTTCGCAAGAATTTCTCCGCGCAAGTTCTTAAAGCCAATATGAAAATCGTCGGCAATTGCGAATATGGCTTGGTTCTCTACAAAGACAAGTTGCCGAAATTTAACAACGACGGACAAATGATATTTAACTGTTTCGACTGGGTGCGCGATACTAAGGACGTGCCGAAAATCCACCCCACCCAAAAGCCGATTGCACTTTTGGAGCGTTTGATTGAGATTTTTACAGACCGTGGCGATGTTGTTATTGACCCGTGTGCGGGCAGTGGCAGCGCATTGAGAGCCGCAGCAAATTGCGGACGCAGGGCATACGGGTTTGAAATCAAGAAGGACTTTTATAACCTTGCCCAAAACAAAATGCTAAAAGTTTTCGACCAAAAATTGTTTTAATATGGAAACACCATCAACATTAATCGTCGGTTACGGCATCACGGGTAAAAACTTGCACCGCGAAATCGCCGCACTCAATCCCGACATTTGCGACATTGACAGCGCAAAGATACCGCCCGAGCATCAGGGGCGCAATTACAGCAAGTACGATGCAATTTTTGTTTGTGTTGATACTCCGTATGTTTCACGTGAAAAACGGTGCGACATTACGGCAGTGGAAAAAGTAATCTACCAACACTTAGAGGAACTTGCAACCGGCGGCGTATTCGTAATCAAGTCAACTATTCCGCCGCACACAACATCAAGACTTAACAACTGTTTTCCGACCGTGCCGATTATTCACAGCCCCGAATATTACGGCGACACTCAACATTGCAACAATTTCGATTTTGATTTTACCGTGTTGGGCGGCCGCCGCAAATGGTGCAACAAGATACAAGCGATGTTGCAGATGTGCCACGATGCCCGACACAGATTTTTCGTGGTTGATGCAGCCGTGGCGGAGTTGGCAAAATATATGGAAAATTGTTTTTTGGCGACAAAAGTGTCTTTTTGCGTCGAGTTTTTCAGGATAGCAAAAGACCTCGACATCGATTACAATGCCGTGCGCGAAATCTTCATACAAGACCCGCGTATCAATTCGAGCCATACATTTGTCTATCCCGACACGCCGTATTGGGATAGTCATTGCCTTAACAAAGACGTGGCGACAATCGCCGACAATCCGATGGCGTATTTATTGCGCCAAATCATCAACTTTAACAACCATTGCAAAAAATCTTTGCAAAGTTAACATTTATTAACGTTAAAAATTTGCACGTTAAAAATATTATGTGTAATTTTGTAACGTAATAAAAACAAAAGTTGAACACTTAACACACAAAGAAAATGAAAGCGACAAAGAAAACAATGATGATGGACGGCGCAAAGGTTGCCTACACACACGGACAGTACGGCAAAAAGGTAGCCGAAATAACATTCAAGGACGGCGACAGCATCACGGTAACAGCATCATTCGCGACGTTGCTTGACGCAAAAGTCAAAGTGGCAATCAAGGAGCATTACAGCAACGTAATCGCCAACCTTGCAAAAGTCGCCCGCGAAATTAACAACAATGCACGCAAGGCGGCATAAACAACAACCGCGCCCGACCAAACATCGGGCGCATAATTCAAAATGAATTATGTTTGCTAATTTAAGGAAAGAATGCTTTTTGCATTTTTTGGGAATGTCTGATATTTCTCTGATAGTATCAGAGATTGGCGGCAATGCTAAATTATTCGTTTATCTTGGCGATTGCACCAGCGCGATGACGTCCCGCGAATATCCGACGGCGGAATTGCTACAATTTTGCGAAACCTATTTCAAAGGCATTTATCAAGTAAATGGAGTGCCAAAAGGAAAGACGCAAAAGGCAGCGAGGAAAGCGAAGCCAATTACAATTGAATTTCTTAAAAAGAATTTCGACGACTACAATGAACATAATGGCGTATTCTCAACGATGCCGTACCAATCGCCAAAATGTGTTGATATTTTGCCGTGTTTTGGCAAATTCACAATATCCGTCTTTGACGAAACGATGGACAATGTTTTCACAGCGTCCACTATCGGTCAGTTGATTGCGTTCCTCAATCTTTGCGGATTAAGTGATTTTGTTTCTAAATTAAAATATTGACATTATGGAAGTATCAACGAGACTAATAGACACCCGCCCCATCAAGGAAAAAATCGCCGAAATTGAGTGCAAACAGCAATTTACCTCGGATTGGTTCGAGGAAAGTTTACGTGAAATTGCGGATTGGGTGGACACAAGATGGCGGTTTGAGTACGCGAAATTGGCAGAGAATTATGCAAATGCAATCAACGTAAAAAATATGCAGATTGCAGAATTAAAAGAAAAACTCCGCGAAATAGTGGAGAGCCGCCGTGAATTTCTCGATGTTTAACTTTTCACGTGAAACGATATGAAAAACAAGTTAACAAGAGGACTTTACGACCCGCACAATGGTAAACCGCCTTTTTGGGTGTACGGATATTATACCCACGTTTCGGGTGACGCAATATTCCCCGAACGGCACATCATACACACCGACGTCGGATTGATGGACGTTGACCCTGCAACGGTGGGGGAGTGTGTCGCTAAGGATAAGAACGGACACGACGTTTACGAGGGCGACGCGCTAAAACAAGAAGATGCAAAGGGCGTTTATGTCGTTATCTACAATGAGAAATATTTTCGTTTCGATGTTCGGCATACATACGGCTTTACGACGGAGTTAAGCCGACTTTTGCGAGAGTACGAAAACGAAACAACAAACCTTGATGCCGTAGTAGTCGGCAACATTTATCAAAACCCTGAACTTGGAGAAATACACAAAAAAGAATATTAAAATGGAAGTAATCAACTTTGAAACGGCTTACAGCGTCAACGACCAAGTTTATATACTTGTAGGTGGCGAAATCAGACTTGGCAAGATAACCGCAATCGCTTTTTGCGGTGATGGTTATGCTTACGATGTTGAGACGGGCGCGACATATTCAAGAACCGCAACATCAACATCAAGACGCAAGGAAAGCGAAATTCGTACCACCCTTGAAGATGCAATAAACTATGCCGTTGAGATATACCGCAAAAGTCTTTGTGATGATTGGGGTTTTGATGTTCAAGATGACGGCACAGTAAGACCAAGACAAAGACAAACAACGATAGTTGATTGGAGCAATGGATTTCAAGGCGATGGCGAAGATGTGAAAACAAAATTAGACGAAAAAAAATAATCAAAACTTTTTTGCATATTCTAATGTTTCACATAAAGCAAATAGCGATGGCTAATCACGGATATTGCGTCGGTTGTTATTGGTGGCAAAAGTGTGAGCCGCAACCGACAGTCAAAATGAGAGATACAGAAGTTGGGGTGTGTTGGTATCATACAAACGACCTAATGGCAGAATATAAGACACACGCCGACAGTTATTGCCCTGATTATTATGCAGCAAAACACCGCAAAGGACGGGCGATACTTGAAAAAAGGTATAAAAATTAACAATAAATTTTGCATTATACAAAAATTATTGTTATCTTTGCAGAAACAAAAACGGATGTAATCCCTACGTAATCAATCGTAGGTCTTCATAAAACACTTGGCGGCGAGGTTAGCACAAAAGTTTAGCAGCCGCCATTTTTTTAAAATCTTTGCTATGGAAACGACAAAGAAAGAAGATAAAAAAATGAAACGGTATAAATTATTTATATGGGTGTGGCTGATATTGACAGCCGCCGCATACATCAATGCCGTTGACATAATCAACGTAATAATGAAATTATGGGAGTAAATGTACAGACAATCCTCGGCAACGTTGGCGGCGAGCCGAGAATTTCAAACTTTGCAGACGGCGGCAGCGTGGCTAATTTCTCCGTGGCTGTCTCTGACAAAGGCTATACCACCAAGGACGGGCGGCAAGTTCCCGACCACACGGAATGGTTTAATTGCGTCGCCAAAGGCAACATTGCAAATGTTGTCGCTCAATATGTACATAAGGGCGATAAGATTTACTGTGAGGGCAAGACAAAGACCCGCGAATATGTAGGCAGCGACAGTGTACCGCGTAAGATAACGGAAGTTATTATTGAGCGCGTCGAATTGCTTGGACGTTTGGCGGTTCAAGATGCAGCGGCGCAACCGCAGCAACAAGACACGGCAGCGCAGTTGTACGGACAGCCGCAGCAAACAACGATACAGCAACCGGCGGCAGCACCGCCAAAAGACGATGATTTGCCATTTTAACTTTTGACATATTGATGATGACACAACAAAACAACCCCGATAACGCGCAAATTTACCGTTGCACCGTAATCCGACAACCGTTTGCAGATGCTTTTATCAAGGCTGTGCGCACGGACGCAGAGGGAATGACGTTTGCAGAGAAAACAATCGACATACATTCCTACCCCACGGAGTATCGGGGCGATGTTCTTATATGTTCCTCGTCTAAGGGGGTGGGGGACGTAAATAGGAACGGCGTGACAATCGGGGTTGTGGAGTTGTACGATGTTCGACCCGTGGAAACATTCACGGATGCAGAATGGGCGCAAACACGTGTTTCACGTGAAAATTGGCGAAAGGAGAAAAAATGGTTTGGTTGGTTCTATCGAAACCCGCGCCCCGTGGTAGAGTTGCCAATCGAAATCAAGCCCGGTGCGTTATGGTGGATGGCAGCACCGCCCGACAGTATAATTGAGTACCCCCGAGCGGTCAAACTTGACGACGCAGCGTGGCGGCAAATTATGAATAACAACAAAGGCAAATTACTATGAATAACAACAATAACGCGGGGCTTCCGTATGAAGTAGTGGCGACACAATCGCTAATGTGTCAATGGCTATCTTTAAACGAAGTCCGCAAAATAAAAACGATGGTAAAGAGTGACAAATGGCTCAACCATTTGCACAAATTTAAACACGGTCTTTGGCTGACGGAAAATGGATTGGCGCAGCGTCAAACGTTGCTATTCCAATTTCAATGCAGATACGAGGATAGCGCGAAAAAGGACATTGCAATTATTAACAGACTTTTGGGCGAGGTGACGGACGCACTGACACCCGACATCGAAATGCTCAAAAGGTGTCTGTTTAAATTGGTATCATTTAATGATTGTGTTTACGAGGGTCTTTTGGCGGAATTTCTGACAGTCGGCACGTTGTTACACCACGCCGTCAGAATTTTTGATGAATTGGACAACCCTTGGAAGTATATTTCAGAGGGTTACGACATACACAAGACCATCAAGCGCATAAAGCCCGAAAGGGAAGTAAAGAATTTTGAGGATGCCGTTTTGGCGACAAACTTGCTCCCTGACGGCATCGACTATTTGGCGGATATGGATGTAAGGAATTGTGTTAAAATCCTATCGAAACGGATGGACACGCAATTTATACAAAAGTTTACAACAAAAGGCAAACAAGATGTTAACATTGCCGCATAACACACCCGATGTTGACGTTATAATCATAGAGCGGGACGATAGGACGGTTGCACAAAACGCGCCGTTCATTGTTTCGCGTGAAACAACAATACTGATTTTAGACGATGGAAACAAAGACTATCAAGATAAAGGACTTGGCAACGAATGACGGACAAATTGAGGGACTTCCCAAAAATCCGCGGCAAATTCGCGACCACCGATACGAAAAGTTAAAGAAAAGCATCGAGGACGCGCCCGAAATGCTCCAACTTCGCGAATTGCTTGTTTACCCTTACGGCGGTAAATTCGTAATTGTCGGCGGCAATATGAGGTATCGGGCGTGCAAGGAACTTGGTTACAAGGAATTGCCGTGCAAGGTGCTTGATGCAGAAACGCCGGTTGAAAAGTTGCGCCAATATGCAATCAAGGATAATGAAAACTTTGGCGAGTATGATTGGGACGTAGTGGCTAATGAATGGGACACGGCAGAATTGGAAGATTGGGGCGTGGAGTTGCCTACTGATTGGGGCGCAGAATTGGAGGAAAAAGATTATTCTGCAAAGGAATTAGACCCCGAGGAATTTGGCGATAAAGTGGAAATAAAATTGCATTTCGACCAAGAGGAATGGCAATTCGTTAATAATGCTTTGTCGAAGATAGACGCAAATAAAGAAAAGGCTATTTTAAAAGTTTTAAAATATGAGTAGTTTTAATTTCGACACAATAAAAGATTTTGACAATCATATAAATAATTCGATTATGGGATATGACTTACTTCATAATCTAATTATCAATTTGTCCGAGTTTTTTATACAGAAAAACAGCATCTTGCCAATAGTGGATTTGGGTTGCACGTCAGGTAAATTGTTGCAGATGATAAAAGAGCGGTGGCCGTTTTTGAACTGCAAAGGATACGATAAAACAGACCACAATTTTTTGCAGACAAACGACATCGAATTAATAAGAGCCGACATTACAAATATTGATTTCCCCAAAAGTCAAATTTTTTACTCAATATTCACGCTGCAATTTATTGAGATTGACAAACGACAAGATATTTTAAAGCGCATTTGCAAAAGCCTTTATCCAAACGGTGTGTTTTTCTTTTGTGAAAAAGAGTATGCACAAAACGCCAAATTTCAAGAGGTTTACACGTTTGCGAATTACTCAAACAAACAAAAATCATTTTCGCACACTGAAATTCTCGAAAAAGAAAAAGACATCAGGACTTTAATGTCTCCGTTGAATGAGCGCGAAAACAAAATAATGCTTAAAACGGCAGGCTTTAAACATATAGACATATTTTTTAAATCGTTGAATTTTACAGGATATATTTGCCAAAAATGACAATAACAGAGAATATATTTCCGCTTGAATGGACTTTAAAAGACCCGCTAAAAGTCGAATATCACGGCAAAAAGGTGTTTGGCACGTTTGTTTGTGGTGGTGGCTCTACAATGGGCTATAAATTAGCGGGTTATGAGCATTTGGGGGGGGGTAGAGTTTACGGAGCATTACAGCCGCATATACAAAAGAAATCACAATCCAAAATATTTCTATATGGAAGATATGAGGGATTTTGTAAATCGTACCGACTTGCCCGAGGAACTTTACCATCTTGATTTGTTGGATGGTTCGCCACCGTGTGCAGCATTTTCGACAGCGGGCAAGCGCGAGGACATTTGGGGAAAGCAATCAACGTATGAAAACAAAGTGCAACAAAAGGACGATTTACCCTTTGTGTATTGTGCTTTGATAAACAGACTTTTGCCGAATGTTTTTTTGCTTGAAAACGTTTCGGGATTATCGAAAGGCAACGGCAAAGTATATATTAAAAAAATCATTCAGAGCGTTGCAGAAAATTATGATTGTCAAGTCTTTTTGTTATACGCTGCATCAATGGGCATACCGCAATTAAGGCAAAGGACATTCATAATTGGCAAGCGTAAAGAATTTAATTTGCCTAAATTGTCTTTGGATTTTCGATGCCCTCAAACAACATTCGCAGTAACAAAGAAGTTTTGGAACGATGCAGAATTAAACAAGGATTGTTGGCTAACTAAATCGCGAATGATTAAAGAGTATGACGAAACACCCATCGGACATTCTCACCCGAAACATTTTAGCCGCGTGAAATTATCCGAGTTTAAGCCCATAAACACGGTATTGGCGACATCGGCAAGCGAAATATCGCCGCTATTTCACCCATATCAAAGGCGCGTCCTTAATCTTGAAGAGGTGCGAATGTGTTGCACATTTCCGAAAGATTATGACTTTTTGGATTTGCCGCCCAATAATGTTATGGGGCGCAGCGTTTTGCCAGTAATGATGGCAAACATCAGCCATCAAATTTATTTGCAGTGGCTAAGCAAAATTTAATGTTTCACGTGTAACGACACAAAAGACACAATAAAAAAAGCGATGAGGAACACGGCGCAGAAAAAGGAGCAATTTTTGACGGCCTATGCCAAACGCCTTTGCAATGTTACGGAGACTTGCAGGGCGATTGGTATAGAGCGCAAAACCTTTTACCGTTGGTACAATGGTGATGCGCGTTTCAAAAAAGCCGTTGACGATACATCGGAAGTGCGCGTTGATTTTGCGGAAAACGCCCTCAATCTAAAAATCCAATCAGGCGACACGACGGCGATAATCTTTTTTCTCAAAACAAAGGGCAAGCATCGCGGATATGTTGAGCGCGTGGAAAATGCCGTATCGGTACAAATAGAGCAACCGCTTTTTGGTGACTATGACGAAAGTAAGGAGTGTTGACGGCTTTGTATATACGACCGCGATAGAGAAATTGCGGCAAATGTCGGCGAGGGTTCGCATCGTGCCGGGCGGAACTTCGGCGGGCAAGACCTTTGGTATCATTCCAATCTTGATTGACGTTGCAAGCCGCAAACGCTTTGAAATTTCCATTGTGTCCGAGAGCATACCGCATTTGCGCAAAGGCGCAATGAGGGATTTTTTAAAGATTATGCAAGCGACCGGACGCTACATTGATGACCATTGGAATAAGTCAAATTTTACCTATACATTCGCAAATGGCAGTTTCATTGAGTTTTTCTCTGCCGACAAACAATCGAAAGTTAGAGGCCCACGCCGCGATATTCTCTATATAAACGAGTGCAACGCGATTGACTTTGAAACATATTACCAATTAGCAATCCGTACAAAAAAAGTAATATGGCTCGACTTCAACCCGACTTCCGAGTTTTGGGTACATACCGAACTTGCCAACGATGCGGACGTTGAAACACTTGTACTAACATACAAGGACAACGAGGCATTAAGTCCCATCGTCGTTAAGGAAATCGAAAAGGCAAAAGAAAAAGCGTTTTTTGATGCAGACGCACCCGACTTATTCAACGAAAAAAATATAAAGTCGCCTTATTGGGCTAATTGGTGGAAAGTCTATGGACGTGGCGAAGTCGGCAGCGTTCAAGGTTGCATTTTCTCTAATTGGAAATTGATTGACAAAATCCCGCCTGACGCTGTGCGACTTGGCATCGGCATTGACTTTGGATTTACCAACGACCCGACCACGGCGATTGAATTGTGGCGATACAACGGCGGCATCATCATCAATCAATTATGCTATCAATCGGGAATGACTAACAGAGATATTGCGGCGATGTTGAAAGCAAACAACATTCCGCCGTCAACTGTCATCGTGGCGGATTGCGCCGAGCCGAAATCTATTGCAGAAATAAACCAATTTGGCTATCACGTGCAGCCGTCAGTCAAGGGCGCGGATAGCATCAATTTTGGCATCGGTGTAATTCAAGAGGTTGACGATATGAGCATCACGAAAGACAGCACCGACACGATAAAAGAATATAGGAACTATGTTTGGGAAACAGACAAAGACGGCAACAAGACCGGCAGAGCCATTGATGCGTTTAATCATTCGATGGACGCTCTGCGATACATAGCAACGACCGTATTGGCGAGGTATCAGCAGAAACATTCACGCGGAGTTTTGCGGCGCAATTAGTGATTGTTTCCAAAATGGAAATCGTCGTGTAATGATTATTTTACAAGTGTCGAAAATCCCCGATGCCGCGTTTACATTTTGTAAAGTAAGATTAAAAAACGTGTTTCACGTGAAAAAATATTTGCAAGTGTAGATTTTTGTTTGTATTTTTGTGCTATTCAAAAAACGCACATTGTAAATACTATTATTTGGCTATTTGTTTTAATTGTTTTTCACAGACCCCTTTTTGAGTTAAACATTAGTTTAGATTGAAGTTTAATTTTTCCGCCCTGCAACCTGCAACGCGGGGCGGTTTTTAAAAGAAATCCATATATTCCATATAGAATTTGAACGTTGATTTATTCAAGTCCCGACCGTCAAAAAGTCGGGATTTTTTTTAACAAAATTTTCGTTAAAAAATTTGGTAGTTAAATTTGTAGTGAGTAACTTTGCGGCATACTCAATGACATACACGTTCACGGGAAGCCTGGCCTCTGACAATCCTTTTTGGGGAGCGTCGGAAATTCCTTGACCAAAAATACACTATTTGGGTCGTAGGAAAACCCCGAGGGCGGCGATAGTATCAATGCCCTTTTTTGATTTGAGCCTGAGAATTGCCCGAAAGGCACACAGATAAATCAAGAGCCTTCCACAGCAAGGAGCGGCGATAACATCAATGCTCCATTTTTAAGGCATCGCCAAAATTGCCAATCAGCTCCGGCGGCGAAGTTCATAGAGAGCCGAGCCGCCATTTTATTAAGTGTCGAATATAATTCCATTATAATGTTTCGGGCGGTGGCGACAATATCAAGACCGCCTTTATTAAGGATGATTGTTTTTTTCATTTTAGACAGACATAATTCAGTTTTAAGTTTTTTGAGTTTTTCAATTTTGATGATGTGTTTACTAAACAGAAGTAGTTAAGTGTTTCGGCGCGGTGTTTCCCTACCGCGCTTTTTTATTGTTTCACGTGAAAAAATCCGCCCTTGCAAAACGCTATCCGCCAACGTATTGAAAAATTTTTTGAAAAAAGTTTCAAAAAGATTTGGAAATAATGTTATATTATACATATCTTTGCATCGTTAAACATAACTAAACAAACAATGAAAGTAAGTGAATTTGCAAAAAGAATGGGCGTCCACCCCTTAACAGTAAGGCGATGGATAAAAGAGGGCAAAGTGACGGCGAAAAAAATACAGATAAAGCCGTTTGTTTCGGCTCTCGACTTATCCGAGGACGAACTAAAAAGAATAATGATTAAACCAAAACAAGATGGCGAGCAATGAGTTAACATATATCGAAGTTGAGGATGTTACCGAAACACCGACGGCATCAGTATTTGAGCGGTGTGAAATCCAATCAAAGTTTTTGACCGTGACGGCGTGGTATTTGTCCCACTTCGGGAAACTCTCCCCCGATATTTGGTGGGGTTATCAGTTCGGATATTATGCGCTTTGTTTTTTGCTGATTATCGCCTTGACGTTTTCGATAGACGTTTTGGCGATGGTGGCAAAAGTCGCGGTCATCGTGGCAAAGGCTATTGCACTGAAAGTGATAGACCTTACATTTGTGGCGGCGGGCAAGGTTGCAGGCATTTTTGGGATAGCATTTGCCTTGTTTTTGATTGTAATGTTTTGCTACAATCAGGGATGGGACGGAATGAAACAAACGTACTTTGATATAATTGAATGGGTAAAAAATGCGTTAAAATAATTTTCTTTGTGTTAGTAGCGGTAGTTATGGCGGTTGAGGTTACTAAGGCGCGCTATTACGTTGATGTTACGGAATGTTTCACGCCGACAGCCGAAATGGGAGTGCCTAAATACATCACGCTCCACCACGACGGCATCGACCGCCCGACTACTTTAAACGAAATTGACCGATACCACCGCGACAGTTGCAAGTGGGAGAGCGGCTTTGCCTACCACTATTACATAAGCGAAAACAAAATTTACAAGTGTCGAGAGGTAACGCAAATTGGCACACACGTAAAGAACGGCAACGGCGGCAACATCGGGATATGTATTCACGGAGATTTTAACAAAACGCGCCCGACTTTGAAACAACAAATTTTGATTATTGTATTGATAAACAAACTTTGTTATCAATACGGCATCAAAAAAGAAAACATCAAACGGCATCAAGATTGGGAACAAAACAAAACATCGTGTTGTGGAAACAATTTCGATTTTGATGCAATGAAACAATACATTTTAGAATGACAACAAACAAATTGACATATTACGACCCCGAAACAATGAGCGTCGGCAACATCACCACGACCGACAACGAAACGTGGTACAATTCCGCCGACGGTGTTGTAAGTAGGGTGGTGGAGCAGCCCGCGAGCCTTATCCCCTTTGCCGCCTATTCTGCATTTGTGAAGATGATGCAGAGAGCGGCGCAGAATAGCGGCAACGATACGGCAATAATGCCGCAATATTCTGACATCGTTGCGGCAGTGTCGGGACAGTATTCCGACAATCTCCCGACAATAACCCGACAGACAAACGACACAAGCGCGGCGAGAAATGCCAAGCGTCCGCCGTTAAAACCGCGTCAAATTTTAAAGAAATACGCCGCAGTCGTGGCGGTTCTTAAAGACGCAAAAACCATCAAGGAAGTTAGCGGCGGCGTTTATTCGGGCTTTAAATCCTTACCGACAAACACCCCTCAATATTTGGTGGACGAAATCAACCGCCGAGGGTTGAGGAGAGAAAACGGCAAGTTGTGGACGCAGGAAACAATCAGCCCGATTGTTGCCGCAATGAAAATCAATAGCAGACCGACTTTGTTTCGTGTTTGTTTTTTGATTATTGTTTCGATTGTAATTGCCGTTGGCGTTACAAAGGTATGGCAGTGGTTTGCAGCACCGACCGAAACAACGATGCAGGCGGCACAATCAAAACAAAACAAATTCACGGCGGCGGATGTTGATTTGATATGTAAAGAAAACAAAATCAAGTTGACAGAGTATCGCATCAATTTGATTTTGGCAAAGAGTTATCCCGACAAGGCGGCACTTACCGAGGAAATCAGAAAACAATATGCCGAAATGTTAAACGCAATGAAAAAACAGAAATGAAGATAATCGGAGTAATATTGGCAATGATTGTTGTAGCCTTTGCCGTCAATATTTTGATGGGTGGCGGCGAGGTAACAAAGGCGCACTTTGACGAGCGCATCAACGAAATTAACGCCCGCATTGATAGCGTCAGGGCGGACGTTGCCAAGGTTTGGAATGTTTCACGCGAAACAAAGGTAAACACCGACAGCATCAAGGCGGAAGTGC
>JAZKZG010000115.1:0-11441 GCA_045612565.1 Eubacteriales bacterium | reverse complement strand
AAGGAGAACTTTCTTTGATTTTCTCTGATAAAATTGAATGTAAAAGTCGGTGTTTTAATATTAGAGATAAAACACCGATAGCACTATCAGATAACAGATTTTCTTATGATGGACTATATGATGCGGTAATAAATCCAATGGCGGTAGAAGAAGTTACAAAAAATGAAAGCATAAAGTTTAATATATATACATAATTATGAGGTGCGAAAATGAGTTTGATAAAAGAAATGTTTATAATGATATTACAGGTTATTAAGTGGATTAGGTTAAAGTTATCAGGAGCGGTGTACTACGTAGGTGGAAGCGAAACGTTGCCTGTGCCGCTTGAGAAGGAAGAAGAAGAAAAATGTATATTACAGTTGATGGATCCGGCGTTAAGAAATGTGGCAAAAAAAATGCTTATAGAACATAATCTTAGACTTGTAGTCTATATAGCACGTAAGTTTGAAAACACCGGAATATGCATAGAAGATTTAGTATCAATTGGCAGCATTGGACTTATTAAGGCGATAAATACATTTAATCCTGATAAGAATATAAAACTTGCCACTTATGCATCTCGTTGCATAGAAAATGAAATACTTATGTATCTTCGCAAAATCTCATCCCAAAAAATGGAAATATCATTAGATGAGCCACTGAATACCGATTGGGATGGTAACGAATTGATGCTTGCAGACGTGTTAGGTAGTGAGGGAGATGAAATAAGCCGTGAAATTGAAGAGGATGATGAAAAAAGATTGGTAATGGAAATTGTAAAAAGTTTGCCAGAAAGAGAAAGAATAATTATTGATATGAGATTTGGGTTAGGGGATAAAGAGGAGCTGACACAAAAAGAAGTAGCAGATAAATTAGGTATATCTCAATCATATATTTCACGACTCGAAAAGAAAATTATAAAAAGATTACGCAAAGAAATAGAAAAGATATCATAGAAAAATCTATGATATCTCAACTGTAATTGTGGATTTGTAACTTCCCTCTTTACCGTTGTTTACAACATCCTGTAAGGCAACAATAACAATTTTTTCAAGTTCACCTTTTGAGTTAATAAAATAACTTCTTGTATGTCCTGCCGAGTTTCTTACAATACCATCCGCCTTGTTATAGCCAAGCACTGTAGATACAGTGCTGTCTTTCAAAGTAAACTCAATAATAATATATTCGCCCTCATTTCTTTCAACGATATCGGAAAGATAGTTAGCCTTAACTTTATAATTATTGTCTATTCTAAAAAGAGAAAGTGTTACAAACGGATTATTCTTTACCGACAGAAACGATTTATTCTCATCGGTTTTATCAACCCAATCTTGTAATTCATAATCAAATGATAATACTTTTTCACCGTCAGATTTAAAACTTGCGTTTTCTTCACCATTTAAATAATCTTTACGGGTAAATAAAACTTTTTGTTCATTCACGGTATATTCATACTCAATCTGTGATTTTGTTGTTTTATATTCAATAGCATTATCTTCAACAACTGTTGTAACATTCAAATTTCCTGATGGTTTTTGAGAAAAAGAAGTCACAGCAGAAATATATTTATCAACGCTCTTCTGCATTTCATCGGTAATTTTAAAACTATTACAAGATGATAAATTAAACAAAATAATAATGCATATTAAAAAGGTAAAAATTTTCGATTTCATAAACGCCTCCACTATTAATTTAAATATAGCATATATAAAAAAATAATTCAACAAATAATTATTGAATTATCTATTATTATATGCTATCATTATTTTAAAGAAAGGTGGAAAATATAATGTCAATAAAAAGAATTATTTCAGTATTATTAATTATTCTCTCAATGTCAGTTTGTCTTACAAGCTGTGGTAAAAAGGGAGTGAATATACTTAAACAACCAAAAGATTATGTTGGTGAATTCAACGTTCCATCATCAAAAAAAGTCGACAATGGAACAGCGCTTTCAATAGTTGCTAAAATTAATGAAAACACATTTAAAATAACCGATGCTGTAAAAACCAATTCTGATGACACTTCTGTTATTGAAAGTTATCGTATTAATTGTTATGGTGTATCAATTGAATTATTTCACTATAACGATAATTCACAACGTTTAAAAGAAGCAAAAGAGCAAGGTAAATTCATAATCCGTTCCGAACAAGGCGAAATCTTAAAAGAATATACCGCTATAGCAAACGGTAATTTTGTTCTTGTATTTAGTTCCACAAAAGATTCATACGGAAATGATTGCACAGAATCAAACAATAAAGTTGCTGACTACTTCAAATCACTTGAACTGTAAAAAAGACGAGACTTTTAGTCTCGTCTTTTTTATTTAAACATCGATGTTGATAAATATCTGTCACCTGTATCCGGTAATATTACAACAATATTTTTACCGCTATTTTGAGGGCGTTTAGCCACCTCAATCGCAGCGCAAAGGGCTGCGCCCGATGAAATTCCCGTTACAATTCCCTCTTTACATCCAAGAATTCTTCCTGTTTCAAATGCATCATCATCACTGACAGCGAAAATTTCATCATAAATCGACGTATCAAGCACATCAGGAATAAAACCTGCACCAATTCCTTGCAAGTTATGTGCGCCAACTTTGCCACCGGACAATATAGCTGAATTTGCAGGTTCAACACCTATTATCTCTATTTTAGGATTTTTCAATTTCAAGTATCGACCCGTTCCTGTGATTGTGCCGCCCGTTCCAATCCCTGCAACAAAAATGTCAACATTACCATCGGTATCATTCCAGATTTCAGGACCTGTAGATTCAAAATGTGCTTGGGGATTGGCAGGGTTTGTGAATTGTCCGGGAATAAAACTATTATTTATCTCTTTTGCAAGTTCATTTGCCTTTTCAATGGCACCACCCATTCCCTTAACCCCATCAGTTAAAACAAGTTCTGCACCATAGGCTTTCATTAAAACGCGACGTTCAACCGACATTGTTTCTGGCATAACAATTATGACACGATAGCCTTTTGACGCTGCAACAGCCGCGAGTCCAAGACCTGTGTTTCCTGAGGTAGGCTCAATAATAACTGAATCAGATTTTAGTTCACCGTTTTTTTCTGCTGTTTCTATCATTGTTTTTGCAACACGATCCTTAATAGACCCTGCAGGATTTAAAAATTCAAGTTTTGCAAAAATACGTGAATTCAAATTGAAATATTTATGAATATTTTTAAGTTCATAAAGCGGTGTATTACCAACAAGTTCATCAATTGACGAATAAATTTTAGACATTTATCTGCTCCTACTATTTAATATGTATAAATAGTATATTCAAATTACTTTTTTTAGTCAAGAAATATATATTTTATATTAGTTTTTTTAAAATAGTGCTTGACAATATCACAAAGTTATGCTAACATATTTAAGCATTTAAAAATGCGGGTGTGGTTCAATGGTAGAACTCCAGCCTTCCAAGCTGATAACGTGGGTTCGATTCCCATCACCCGCTCCATGTGTGCGCCTGTAGCTCAGCTGGATAGAGCAACTGCCTTCTAAGCAGTGGGCCAGGGGTTCGAGTCCCTTCAGGCGCGCCACTTTATCGCTTATATGGTGGATGTAGTTCAGTCGGCTAGAGCGCCAGATTGTGGCTCTGGAGGTCGTGGGTTCAAGTCCCATCATCCACCCCACTTTTTTTATTACATACATTGGGGTGTAGCCAAGCGGTAAGGCAACGGACTTTGACTCCGTCATTCGCTGGTCCGAATCCAGCCATCCCAGCCACCATATTTAAGCAGAGCAAAAAGTTCTGCTTAAATATTAAAAATTTCTCTTGACATTATGTGAGATTTGTATTAACATATTAAGGCAACGGGGTGTGGCGCAGTTGGTAGCGCACTAGACTGGGGGTCTAGGGGCCGCAAGTTCAAGTCTTGTCACTCCGACCACTGGCAAAACTGATAAGTTTTGCTGAAATGTTATTATCCCACTAAAACAAAAGCGGACAACCGCAAGGTTGTCCGTTTTTGTTTTAAAAAATCAAAAAACTTTTAAAAAAGTGTTGACAAATCAGTTTATGTCTGCTATTATATATAGGCGTTCAAAAAATGCGGGTGTAGCTCATCTGGTAGAGCGCAACCTTGCCAAGGTTGAGGTAGCGAGTTCGAGCCTCGTCACCCGCTCCATAAAAATCGTTCGAAAGAACGATTTTTTTATTTCATTTTTAAAATAAAAACCAAGAACAATTATGTTCTTGGTTTTTTGATTTAGATACTAAATTTATATTTTGCTTTTCCGGTTTCTTTATTGTAACCGATAAATTCAAAATTGATGTTTCCTATATCAGCGAGGGTTTGCATAACAGTTTTAGTTGTATACTCAAACCATTCAGAAACCTTTCTACCTGTATCGTGAAGATGTTTTACTGCAGGACAATAGTCAATTTTTACTGTAAGTGAATTATCGTTTCTTTCTATATGCAAAACGCTCTCAGCTTTTTCAAGCTTATATGTATTTTTTATGTTCTCCTCTATTGCGTCAAAAGCTCCAACAGCATTTATTTTCTCAATAACAGGTTTATATACGTTTTTAGTATAAATAGTAAGATATTCCTCAAGACACTCTACGCCATGTTCTTTTGCGACATAATCAATACCCATATTCATACTACTATGAAAGTCACGGTGAAAATATTCTCTATCAGCAGAAGAAACTTCAAGAACTTCCACGTTTTCATCGTGTACCATCATACCTTTAAAAATACGAGGATCATAAATTATACTTGAGCATTGTGCTTTATCGACGTGAGCGTGATTACGAATAGAACAAAATCCAGCCATCTCAAGTGATGCTCTGTAATAATCACAATGACCACAGTAATCATAATAAGGTTCAAGACCGATTTCGTTCTGCATTTCTAAAAGTCTGCCTTTTGAAGGACAATAATGCATTTCGCTAGAAATCCAGCCTTCTTTTTCATTAAAATACTTTGTACAGTCAGCAGCTTCCTCTGTAAGAGTACCAGCCCAATAATCCCATGCACCACGAAGACCGTCTTTTTTCAAAAAATTGATAAGCGGTATCCCCTCACCTGTCGGTTTAAAAAGATACTCCCAAAAACGTTCAACCTCTTTGCGTCCGAATTTGTTATCAAGATACTTAAAAAGTTCACTGTATGCAGGAATGAACTCAGTACAAGAAATCATTACAGTTCACCGATTTCTTTCATTGTGTTTTCCATAACTTTCTTTGACTCTTCTGAAATGGGAAGACAATAATCCTGATGGAAATTACCTTCGCAGCCAAGAAGGTTCATACAATAAGTAAAACTGTACATAAGACCGTGTGCAAGCATTGTATTACGCATAAGAAGAATATTATCAAGATATTTACGTGCACCTACAAAATCATCTTTTGCAAGACATTCAAACATCTTTGTACCGTTTTTAGGCGTACATGCAAACATACCGTCAAGATTTTTCTTGATACCCATCATATTTGCATAATCAAATGAATCAAGACCGCTGTAAAGGCATTCAAACTCTGAGTCAGGGTATTTTCTGCCGATTGCCTGAATCATTTCCCAGTCAGCAGTTTTTATACCTTTGATGTTTTTGTGGTTTATAATTTTATCAATTACGGGAAGTGTGATTTTAACCTTTGTAACAACAGCAAGGTCATAAAGATATACAGGATAAGGTGAGTTATCAGCAATTGTTGTAAACCAATTTACAAGCTGTTCATCATCTAGTTTACTGTAATAAGGCGAAGTTAAAACAACACCTGTAACTTTTTTATCCTTGCCTATCATTTCGATTTTTTCCATAACCTTAACGATAGAGTTATCCATAATACCAATAAAAAGCGGCAATCTGCCGTCTACCGCCTCAATACCAACACGTACAACATCGGCATAAGCAGAATTTTTAATATATGCTTCAATACCCATACTTCCCATCAAAAGAAGACCTGCAGCACCTGCATCAATCTGCTGATCAATATGCTTTCTGAGCGAATCTGCACAAAGGTCACCATTTTCGGTAAGTGGTGTACCGAGCGCTGTATAAAATCCATTTTTAAGTTTCATATTTTTCTCCATTCCGCCATATTTGGCATAAAATTATAAATTAATTATATTTTAATATATATTTTAATGTAATACAATTAAAGGACTATTTTGTAATTTTATGTATTAATTTTATATTTAACTTGAAAGAAACAAAAAAAGAAATTATAATAAGTTTATATTGGTGTTCATAGGAGTTTATAATGCAGATAACTGAAAATAGATCTAAAATTTATAAATTTAAAATCAATGACATTAAAATTAACGTAATAATCGATGATTATTTTACTATAGATGCACCCAAAAGAGAGATTGATTTTAATTGGGCTCAAGATAATTTGCATTATCATGCCATACACGAATTGTTTTTTGTTAATGACAGTTACCTTACTGTATATAATTATGATTCAACATATGAATACAAAAATGCCATTGTCTGCATTCCACCTTTTTTCAAACACAGAACTTACGGAAAAAACATACATAAAATATTCTTCTCAGTTGACGGTTTAGAAAAATCATCGGGAGAATTCAATGAATTTTTAAGTATTTTTTTAAACACTCAAACGCCGTTCAAATTAAATAAATCACACACTGTTGATTCTTTTATCAACGAAATAGAATCATTATTAAACAACAAAAATTCAATTAACAACGAAATAATATCAACTCTGTTTAAACTCGTTTTTTATTATATTTATATTGAAAATCATAAAAACAATCACAGCGAAATCTATAAAGGTAACGAAAGTTATTTAATCAAGATCGACTCAATAATCAACAATTATCGTAATGAAATTAATTTAAAAACAGTTTCAAATGAACTATGCCTGAGCACAAAACAAACTTCACGAATTATTAAAAAGCACTTTAAAAAATCTCTTTCTGATCTTGTAACCGAAAAACGTCTTGAAGTTGCATGTAATCTGCTTACCCACAGTCAAAAATCAATATCTCAAATTGTTGAGCATATCAATTTTTCTTCGGAAACATATTTTTACTATCAGTTCAAAAAGAATTACGGTTGCACCCCTTCGGAATACAGAAGCAAAAAAAATGCGGACTAAAAAGTCCGCATTTTTTATTTTGATATTGACGTTGCAATAACAACTGCTGAATCTGATTCATTATAGGAAACATTAATAACATCACCAATATTATAAGTTACAACATCGATATTTTCTGCGACGTCGATCATAAAGGTTTTGTCAAATGCATCAACTTTAAAGAAATAGTATGAATTACCATCCATTACAGCAGTTCTGATATCAATAATTGAACCTGTAATTTTATTATCAGGAGTAGAATCAACAGTATCTTTACCAAGATTCTTCATAAGTTTGATATAGTTTGCTTCACACTCTTTTAATGTCTGACCCGTTGCAACATTTTGATACTGGCTTACATTAATCATGGCATACATACGCACAAGTCCCGATGCGTCCTTTAATGCTACAAAATATGTCGGTTCATCGGCAATATTTAATAAAAGCGGGAAAGTTGAAATATATCTAAGATTTTGAACCTCGCCCTCTGCTGAACTCATAGCCGAAAATTCTGCAGCACCTGTTATCGGATAAAATTTGGTTTCTTTTGTACGTTGGTTTGTTAAAATAAAACCAATATTTGACTGATCGCTTGTAACTGATGTTACACCTGTATACATATACACATCATCATTCAATGCAATGTAATTATAGCCGTCAGTTGTTTCCTGGCAATCCTTCTGACCGAATATAGAATTCAAAAAGCCATGCTGTAACATACCATGGTAATCAAATTGTTCAATAATCAAATCAGCATTATATACCCTATCAATCCAAGAAGGAACATCTTTAATATCATAATATGATGTTTCTCCCGTAACAGCATTGACAAGCACAACACCGCCTATGTCGTGACCACCGTATATACCGATTTTATAATCAATCCTTGCACAAACCCAATAAGGAATACCATTATCATCAATTTCAAAATTTGGCTCTTCAAAAATATATGTCGGATATTTAAAACGCAGATGGCGATATAAATTTCTGTTAAAATGCTCAGCGGTAGAATATTTCATATTTCCTGTGCCGAGATCAGAAAACCTATTAAGAGTAACCTCCTGGGTCACCATATTTATCATAATATAACCAGGAACACCGTTCGAAACATTATTAAACCATTTAAACACATCAACATACTCAAGCGGAGTTACACGAACGGGAGTTCCTTTATAATTTATTTGCGAATAATAATCATCCATAACAGAAAACTGGCTCACAAGATCAGAAAGACTACCCATTGTTTTATCGCCAAGTTTTATAGCACTATCTTTATCCAGAGTAGGAATCTGGTCATAAGAAATTCTATCGACATCAGCATTAAAATCACCGTTTTCAATCGACAACAATTTTTGATAACGAGGAGCATTAAGAAACACAGCGCCAATAAGCGAAAAAACAATCCAGATCACCAAACAAACAACAGCGATTACTGCAGTTATCTTCAGCGGAAGCGGCATTTGCTTTATGCCGACAATCTCAACTTTTGTCACTTTTTCTTTTTTCATAAAGAACATATATAAAAAAGAATATACCGCAGACAAAAAAACTATATAAAACAAAAGCGTGGGATTGTGAATTGAGATTGCAGGAAGTGTAATGTAAAATCCAACAGCCGCAACAATAATTGTAATAATCGCGGCAAAAACAGAACTTTTAACTTTAGACATAATCATTCTCCTATTTGTATCATTTCAATTTTTTGAGTGGCATTCTCAATAAGTTGATCAATATTCAACTTTTGCTCTTCAACCAATATTTCAGCTAAATTAGGACGCGTCTTAGGATGTTTTGGTGTAAACACAGTGCAGCAATCCTCATAAGGCTGAATTGAAGTTTCAAACGTTCCTATTTTTCGTGATATTGTAACAATTTCTTCTTTATCCATACCAATCACAGGCCTCAATACAATCTGATCAGATATTTCATCGGTAATATTAAGTGCGGACATTGTCTGAGAAGCGACCTGACCCAAACTTTCACCCGTTATTATAGCCGAGGCCCCGGACATTTTAGAGACAACATTTGCCATTCTTACCATAAATCTTCGCATAATAACAGTAAACAAATCCTCACGGCAATTGTTTTTTATTTGCTCTTGAATTTCTGTAAAATGAACAACATACAAATTCATATTCGGGCAATAATCAGCAAGAATATTAGCGAGAGTGATTACTTTTTGCTTAGCAAGTTCTCCTGTATAAGGAGGGCTGAAAAAGTGAACAGCAGAAAGTTTAAGACCGCGCTTTGCCATCATATAACCCGCCACAGGGCTGTCGATGCCTCCTGAAAGTAGAAGACATGCTTTTCCGCTGCTCCCATAAGGCATACCGCCTGCACCGTTTTCGGCATCAGTGTGAATATATGCACCAAAATCACGAACCTCAACTGTAACAGTAACGTTTGGGTTATGAACATCAACAGATAAATTCGAAAAGTTTTTAAGTATAAACCCACCTATTTCGCGGCAAATATCAGGAGACTTTAAAGCAAAGCGTTTATCGGAACGCTTTGCAGCAACTTTAAACGTATCACAAGCGGATAATATATCCGAACAATACTCTAAAACAGTTGCTTTTATATCATCCATATTTTTTTCGCACACTGCAGCTTTACAAATTGATGCAATACCAAAAACTCGCTTTACTTTTTCGTAAACAGTGTCGATATCAAATACATCTTCGCTTGAAATATATATAGTAGACTGAACAACACTAACATCAAATTCACCATAGGCGCGTATTGAATCTTTAATGTTTTTTATCAATGTTTTTTCAAAACTTATACGATTGAGTCCCTTCAGTACAAGTTCTCCGCATTTTGCAAGTATAATTTCTTTCATTTTGATTATTTCCTTATTTATAAAATTTTATTAGTTTTTGAGGGATGAGTAAGCAAACATTAAAAAACTCATCAATCTGCTGTGTTGTATTATTGTAGTCAAAACTTACTCTGATTGAACAATCAGCAATTTTTTTATCACTCCCTAGTGCAATAAGAGTTTTGCTTTTTTGTTTACTGTGAGAAGAACACGCCGATCCCTGCGACACAAAAATATCATACCCTTCCAGAAAATGTAAAACATTTTCTCCGAGATAACCATCAAAAGATATATTAATAATATGAAAAGCATGGTTGCCAAATTTATTTATTGAAATAAAATCAAATTCTTTTGATTTTTCCTCAAAATAATCATAAAGATTTTTTAGATATACAGTATCCTTTTTTTGAATTTCTCTTACAGCAACAGCAAAACCCGCAGCTGCAGGTGAATTATATGTCCCGGGGATATATGAGCCCTCTTGCTCCCCACCATGTGTAATAGGAATTATACGAACACCTTTTTTCACGTAAAGTGCACCGATTCCCTTGGGTCCGTTTATTTTATGGGCAGATACAGTCAAAAAGTCTGCTCCGAGTTTTTTTACATTAACAGCAATTTTACCAAATGCCTGTACAGCATCAATATGTAAAAGTGCAGGAGATTTTTTTGCAGTAATTATTTTTTTTATTTTTTCCACAGGCAAAATAAGACCTGTTTCATTGTTTACAAGCATACAGCTGACAATAATAGTTTTTTCATCAATTGCTTTTTCAAAATCATCTGTAAGCGGATTGCAAAGAATCACTTCAAATCCTTCATTTTGCAAAGATAAAGCATACTCTGTAACGCTTGGGTGTTCAATTGATGAAATAACAATTTTATTGCCGCGACGCTTAAGCGCTTGTACAGCGCTGTGCAATGCAAGATTATTGCAAAATGTACCGCCGCTACCGATATAAATTTCTTGCGGTGTGCAGCCGAGTGCTTTGGAGATTTCTTTTTTTACGTCATCAATTGATTTATGTGCTTTTACACCAGCTATATGAAGCGATGAAGCATTTGCAAATTCATTTTGCATATACGCAATCATTTCATCAGTAACCAAATCACTCTGTTTTGTTGTTGAACTATTATCAAAATATATCATTAAAACCTTCCAAAAATGAATATTGTTTATTTTTTATTATTATATAATAAATAAATAGATTATTCAAGGAGGAAATTAGAATGAAATCAGCGGCTGTTTTCGGAGAAGTTATAGATGATATCCCAAACATCAACCAACAATATATAAACCATATTAATTCGTGCGGTATTGAAACAAAAATTTTTTTCAATCAAAATCCAACCGACATTGTAAAAGAAAACGATTATTTAATTGTTTGCGGTGGTGGGGATATCGATCCTTCTTTATACGGTCAACAACCAATATATAATCTTAAATTCAACAAAAAATTTGATATAGCAGAACAAAGTCTCATATTAGAGTTTATTAGGCATAACAAAGCAGTTTTAGGTATTTGCCGAGGAATGCAAAGCATAAATGTTGCACTCGGAGGAACCCAAGTCG
>JAZKZG010000114.1:0-22764 GCA_045612565.1 Eubacteriales bacterium | reverse complement strand
CAACCGCCGACAGATACGCTGTCTGACTCAAATTCAATATCAAAGAACTTGCAGAAGTCGTCAATGCTTTCTGAACCGTCAACTACAAACAGGTTTTCGTTAACTTGTTCGATGTCTTCTTCGACTTCGTCGTGTTCGTCCCAGATTTCGCCTACAAGTTCTTCAAGGATATCTTCCATTGTAATAATACCCTTTGTACCGCCGTATTCGTCAATAACAACGGCGATGTGCGATTTATCCTGCTGAAGTCTTTTTAGGATATCGGTTACCTGTTCGTATTCGTTGACATAAATAACGGGCGATATAATCTCGCTTATATCTTCTTCAACCATTTTGCCGTCGATATAGAGATTTTTCTGATGGATAAAACCGATGATTTTATCAATTGTTTCTTCATAAACGGGTAAACGCGAAAAGCGTGTTTCGGTAAACACCTTTGCAATTTCTTCTTTGGTTGCGTCGCTGGGTACTGCCACAAGGTCAACGCGGTGGGTGAGGATTTCTTTTGCCTGTTTGTCGGTAACCTCGATTACGTTACGCAAAAGTTCCGATTCGTCAGAATCGATTGAACCCTCCTGCTCAACCTCTTCTACCATCATAAGCAGTTCTTCCTGTGACATTTTGTTGTCATCATCGTTTTTTACAACAAGTGAAATGAGTTTTTTCCACATAGAAAACAAAAAGTTGATGGGTTTTAAAATCCATACGAGCGCGTTTAAAAGCGGTGATGCGAAAAGCGAAAACTTTTCGGGCATATCTTTGGCAATGCTTTTAGGCGTAATTTCACCAAAAATAAGTACGACAATGGTAATTACCGCAGTTGATACTGTGGGACCCTTGGCATCACCGAGAATACGTACAAAAAGAACTGTACCGAGTGATGCAAGTAATATGTTTACTATGTTGTTGCCTATGAGTATTGTCGATAAAATCTTGTCATAGTTTTCGGAAAGTTTGAGTACCAATTCGGCTTTTTTATTGCCTTTTTCGGCAAGTGTTTTCATTTTGGTTTTACTGAATGTTGAAAATGCGGTTTCTGTGGCTGAAAAGTATCCTGACATAATGACACAGAAAACCATTATTATCAGGTATATAGATAGACTATCCATTTTTAAAAAATAATTAACTCCTTTAAATAACTTTGTGTGATACAAAAAATTGCTCTAAAGACGCAAAAAAGCATACCTATAGCGCAGTTGATATAGGTATGCTATATTAATTTTTATAATAGTATCACGGTTATCGTCGTCGCTACTGTCGCCGTCCATTATAAAAACGTTATCCTCCGTAAATAATATATTTGGGGTAATTATATCATTTAAAAATTAAAAAGTCAAGTGGTAAAACCTAAATTGCCATGCCTCCGTCAACCGACAAGGTCTGACCTGTGATATAGCCGTGGGTTGCCAAAAACATAACAGCACGTGCAACCTCAAGACCGTCGCCGATACGCCCCATAGGGATTATGTCTTTTAATTCTTCTTTATCAAGACCATTTAGCATTTTTGAGTCGATACACCCGGGTGCCACACAGTTTACTGTAATGCCTGAGGGTGCGAGTTCTTTTGCGAGTGCTTTTGTAAAGCCGATAAGTCCTGCTTTTGCTGCGCTGTAAAGAACTTCGCAAGAGGCACCTGTAACACCCCATACCGACGAGATATTAACAATACTTCCGCTTTGCTTTTTTATCATTTGCGGTAAAAGTGCGCGTGTTAAGTTTATGTGTGCTTTTAAGTTTGCATCAAGCATAGATGCGCTATCGGCATCGGTTGTGTCAAGAAACGGCTGTATCTGTGACACACCTGCGTTATTTATAAGTATGTCGGCTCCTCCAAGTGCGTTTGCCTCGTCTGCGATTTTTTTTATACCGTCAACTGTACATATATCGGCGCATACTGTATTTATTTTTACATCAAAGCCCGAAAGCATTTCTTTTACTTTATCGGCACCGTCTTTATTTTTATTGTAGCAAAGTATAATATCAAATTTATTTTTTGCCGCTTCGTAAGCGCACATCGATCCGATGGCACCCGAGCCGCCTGTTATTACAACTGTCATAAAAACACCTCGTAAATATTTTATTTGAAATATAATTTAAATTCAACGGTTTATTGAAAAAATTTTTCATTTATATTATTATATAAACAAGGCAGGTGAAAACTATGGATAAGAGTATTACAACAATTTCGGGAGTCGGCGATAAAAAAGCTGAACTGTTACAAAAACTCGGTGTAAATACAGTAGGCGAACTTCTTGCACTTGCACCGCGACGTTACGATAATCTCGGTCTTCGCATAGATATAAGCGACCTTCTTATTTTCCGCGGACGCAAAATAAGTGTTATTGCAACAATCTGCCGACCGATAACCGAAACGAGAATTTCGGGTGGACGTATTCTTACCACTGTTTTTGCTGATGATGGTACAGACTGTATAAAAATTATATTTTTTAACAATCCGTATATAAAAAAGATGTTAAATGAGGGGTCTACCTATATGTTCTTTGGGAAGATTCCCGAAGACGGACCGATAATTTTAACATCGCCCGAGATATTTGATAACCCGTATGCGATTGAAAAGAAGTTGTTGCCCGTTTATCCGCTGACAACAGGTATCAACCAGAAATTCATGCGAAAAATTATAAAAAACGCGTATGCACTTGCCGATTTTTGTGATCCTATACCACCCGCGTTTTTAAAGCGTTATGACCAGTGTGATATAGCAACTGCATTCAGGCTGGTTCATTTTCCTGACGATTATTTTGACATAGAAAAAGGACGCAACCGCATCATATTTGATGAACTGCTATATTACAGTCTGGGTCTTAGGATGCTTCGCGCAAGACGGCGCAAAAAAACAAAGTATGTTATAAAAGATATACCCGTTGAGTTTGTAAAAGCACATGAGTTTTCGCCTACACAGGCACAAAGACGAGCAATTCTGGAAATTTCTCGCGATCTTGCAAGTGGTACTGCTATGAACAGGCTGTTGCAGGGCGACGTTGGCTCAGGTAAAACTTATGTTGCGGGTCAGTGCGCGTACACCGTTATAAAAAACGGCGCACAGGCTGTGATTATGGTACCGACAGAGGTACTTGCAAATCAGCATTTTGATTATTTTGAAAAAGTATTTTCTCCCCTTGGCATAAACTGTGCACTGCTGACATCATCGGTGCCGATCGTTAAAAAACGCGAGATAAAAGAGGGCATTGCAAACGGTGATATTCAGTTTGTTGTGGCAACACACGCGGTTTTGCAAAAGGATGTTACTTTTAAAGAACTCGGGCTTGTTATAACCGACGAACAACATCGATTTGGTGTTATGCAACGTGCTGCGCTTGTTGATAAAGGCGAAGATGCGCATCTTCTTGTAATGAGTGCAACACCCATTCCCCGCACACTTGCGCTTATGATGTGGGGCGACCTTGACCTTTCGGTAATTGACGTTATGCCGTCGGGCAGACAGAAGATTTCAACTTATCTTGTTGATGAAACGTACGGCGACAGACTTAATGCGTTTATACAAAAAAATCTTGATGCGGGCGGTCAGGTATATGTTGTGTGTCCGCTTGTTGAAGACGACGAGGAAAGCGACCTTGTGAGCGTGACCGAGCGCTATAACGGACTTGGCAAAATATTCGGAAGACAATACGTTGGCTTTGTACACGGTAAAATGAAGGGCGCCGATAAAGACCGCATTATGCGTGAGTTTGCGGCGGGTGATATAAAAATTCTGGTATCTACCACCGTGATTGAGGTTGGCATAAACGTACCCGATGCCACGCTTATGGTGGTGGAAAATGCCGAGCGTTTCGGGCTTTCGCAATTACATCAGTTAAGAGGACGCGTAGGAAGAGGCACAAAAAAATCGTATTGTGTGCTTGTGTCATCAAGTAAAAACGATCAGACAATCAGCCGTCTTAATTATTTTGCAAAAACAACAGACGGCTTTGATATTGCAAAAAAAGATCTTGAACTTCGCGGTCCCGGTAACTTTTTTGGCGCGGACCAGCACGGACTTGAGGGACTTACGGCATCATCGCTTTTAGAAAACGTGTCGGTTTTGGAAGATGCGTCGAAATGCGCAGGTGAAATCTTGGGTATTGACCCCACGCTTGATACTTTCCCCGACATAAAACGGAAAGTTCTGACCCTTTTTGAGTCAAAAGGAGAAATTTTCAATTAATTCTAAATTTTTCTTCGTATTTAATTTTCAACTCTGACAATAATACTATTGTAACCTGAGGAGGTGAAAATTTAAATGGAAAGCAATGTTAAAAAGAATGCTAAAGAAGGCCTTAACAAAATGAAGTTTGAGGTAGCACGTGAAATCGGTGTTGACCTTAAAGACGGCTACAATGGTCAGCTTACTTCTGCACAGGCAGGTTCAGTAGGTGGCTATATGGTTAAAAAACTTATCGAAAAAGGCGAACAGTCACTTTAAGATAATATATTCCAAATATAAAAAATCAACCTGAACAATCTTTGCTTAGGTTGATTTTTTTATTGTAGTGACGGATATTATCCGCCCGTTTATTTACAGTGCATCTTTGTCGGAACAGGTGCTTGTGATATCGGAAAAATAGTTATAGAGTGCTCTTACATCGGAGCCGAGGTTTATAAATTGATACCCCATTGCAATCAGTTCGTCCTGATTGCCTTTGCCGCCGACTGTACCCGCGTACTTGCCGTATTTTCGAGCAAGACGGGCTACCTCGCGTCTGGTTTCGAGCAGTTTTTCGTTTTTAAAATCGTTCGGTGCGCCAATACCTTGTGAAAAGTCGGCGGGGCCGAAAAATATCATATCGATTCCCGGTAGAGCGCAGATTTGTTCGAGTTCTGAAAGCGGTTCGGGATCTTCAATTTGTATAACGGTAAAACGCTCTTCGTTTGCCGTTTTCATATACTCATTGCTATCAACCATACAAAATCCGCCATCGACATTTCCGCCATCAATGGGGCGTCTGCCGATGGGATGGAATTTTGTAAAATATACAATTTGCTTTGCTTCTTCAAGGCTCATTACGTGCGGTACCATAATGCCTGTCGAGTCTGCTTCGAGCGGACGGATATAGTCGCTGTAGCAACCCTTTGAAACACGTGTCAGTACGTCGGTGTCATATATTTTTGCCGCACGTATCATATTTTCTATTGCACCCATATCGTTAGGTACATGTTCAAGGTCAAGCCACACGCAGTCAAAACCGCATCTTGCTGTCATCTCGACAACGCGCGGGTCAGCCATATTAAGTTTCATACAGGTGACAACTTTACCTGCTCTGAGTTTTCTTAAAACTCTGCTTTTTCTCATTGTTAAGTCCATAATTTATTCTCCCTTAAAGTCAAATGAAACAAGATTTGTTGTGTTACTGCCGCCCCAGTTACTGTGTATTGTAAGCGTCAGTTCGGTTGCGTCTATATCCGTTTCAATGTGATATGCTCTTTTTATGTTGTTGTCGGTACTAAACAGTATAACACCGTCTGCCTTTAACGTAAAGCCTTTGCAAAGTGTTTCTGGCATATACATTTGCGGACTGTCAAGCAGCACGTTTGCACGGGTGACGTGTGTTTTTTCACACCAATGACCCGGCAAAGTATCTCGGTTGAGGTCGCTGTCAAATACTATATGCACCGACTTTATTTTCTTGCTGTCAAAGCGGTAAGTTACCGATTCGCCGTTTTTTATATGACATCCGCAATCTTCGGTATTATATATCCTGTTTGCTCTGTCTTCACTATTTCTTATACTGTCATCGGCACCAAAAAGCGTTGCATTTTTGCAGGTGTCTGAAATTTTTCTTTGTACATAGGGCAAAAAGCAGTCGGCATCCATAAGTTTTGTTTTGAGTTCATCAAGATGACAAAGGTAAACGTCATGAGCTGATATGTAGTGTGTTTTTGCAACCGCCGCGGCAGTACCCACAGCCTGACCTAGCAGCGCACAGGTTGCCATAACGCGTATACTGCTCATAGCGGTGTGCGTCATACTTATGTTGCGCCCTGCAAAATAGAGGTTGTCAACATTTTTTGAATAAAGTGCGCGGTATGGAAGAGGATAGGGTGCGGGTGTTTTGAAATTGGTATTCGGCCTACCCTTGTGATAATATCCGCCGGGGAAGTGGTCGTCAATCGGCCAACCGCCGTATGCTATTGTATCTTCAAATTTTTTCTCGGATGAAATGTCTTTTTGGGTGACTGTATATTCACCGCGCATACGTCTTGATTCGCGCTTAGCGGGGAGCTGACCCAAAAACTCAAGTTCCCAGTTGTCTGCATCGTAGTTACCGCTGTTTTTGATATAGTTCCAGGTGCCGAGTGCAAGGTTTAAAAGACGCTCTTTGGTTTTTTCGGCATCGTGGATTGTGTCTTCTGTACCTCCGAGTTCGAGGTACCAGAAGTTTTCGGTGGGGTCATATATATCCATCGGACGATTTTTTACATCGTCATCGGTGAGACGTGTTGCGAACTCCGACGGCGTATATTTTATGTTGCTGTCGGTCTGTCGGCACTGAATAAGGCAACTCATTCCCATTACGTTTTTGTCACGCACTGTTACTTGAGTATCTTCGCCGTATTCGTCAGCCGCTTCTCTGCCGTAGTCAAACTCGGCATTTGAGATGGGTGCAAGTATGCTGTCGCCCGAGCAATCGGCAAAATAGTCGGCAGTTATTACATAAAATGTCTGGGTTGTCATCTGATAGCCTTTTACAGATAACAGTTTTGCTGTTCTGCCGTGGGCAAAATCGCCGCTTTGGGTTTTCCCATCGATACAAGTGGTGTTTAAAAGCAAAGTGATATTGGGTTCACGTCTTACAAAGTCGAGAAGAATTGAATCCCAGATATAAAAATTTTTGGTTGGGTTGCGATAAAGGTTTTCGAGCATTATTTCTTCTATAATTCCTGTTTCGCGATTGTTTTTGCCTCTTGCACCGCACACCCACATACGATTTTCTGACGAGGCGTTACCGCCGAGCATTGCGCGCTCGTGCATAAGTACAACTCGTATTCCTTCACGCGCCGCCGCAATTGCACAGCATACACCCGCCATTCCGCCACCCACAACGCATAGGTCGGCATTATATTCAATAGTTTTCACGCTATACTCCTTATGTTGACAATTTTTATTTTGTTTAATATAATTGTACTGCATAAAATAAAAGAATTTCATTTGTATTTATGCAAATAATCTTTAAAAATAGGCAAAAATGTATGGATGTTATTGAAACTATAAAAAACTATATCACTTTTTTAATAACCGAATGTAAACTACAGATTACCATTCACCCGTGGGAAAAAGAGGAACTTATTACCCTTAGCGATCTTGCACTTTTTAATATCCATCATAATTCGTACTGTACACTTGTAAAAACTGCAAAAAACGGACAGAAGAGTTGCATTTGTCAGCAAAAAAAGGTTTTTGCTAAAAGCACTGAGGGCAGTTTTTGCGGGGTATGTCACGCGGGAGTTTTTGAGTATATATACCCGATCAGCGACGGTAAAAGCACACTTGGTTTTATAAGCGTGGGCGGGTACTGTACACCAAAAAATGAAGAGTATATTTTAAAAACCTCAAAACGTTTTGATATTGACATTGAGCAATTGAAAGGGGCATACAATATGCTCAAGATACCGCCGTCAAAACAAAAGATTGATACTCTTGTTTTACCCCTTTGCAATATGCTTGAACTTGCATACATAAAATCCAATGAAAAAACGGGGCGCGAAAGCAGACGCATTGACAAAATATTGCAATATATACGTCAGCACTATGACACCAATATCACAATCGATTTGCTTTGTGACAGGTTTGGTTGCAGCCGCTCGTATGTCAGCCACAGCTTTAACGAGGTTGCGGGAAAGAGTTTTAAGCAGTATCTTACCGACCTTCGCATAAGACATGCAAAACGGCTTGTTGAAGTTACAAACCTCACTGTTACCGAGATTGCATTTTCAGTCGGCTTTAATGATTCCAACTATTTTTCGACAGTGTTTTTACACAGTGTGGGTATGTCACCTCTTGCCTATAGAAAATTTAAAAATCTAAAATAAAAATATGCAACATTGTGCGCAATTTGCTATTGACAACGCAACATCGTGCGTATATAATTGTAGTATGATACAATATAAAGAGGTGAATTTTTAAATGGAGCACTACACACACTCACTTGGCAGATTAGGACGCGGAGTTGTTAATGTCAAAAGCGGAAATCTTATGTTGTTTTGCAACGATACACACAGTATCGGACGTGTTTTTGACGGCGCACAAAGTAAAGTACAAACATCTTTCGGTCGCGGTTGGGAATTAAAACTCGACCTTGAAAAAGGTACAAATTTTGTTTATACAAACGGAAAACTGACATCGTTTACTGACAGATACGGCACAAGTTACCGCTTTTTTTATTCGGGCGGTTTACTTTCGTGCATAAGTTATGATTGCGGACTTTTGTTTTATGAATATAATGCTGATGGGATGCTGACGCGCGTTACATATCCCGACGGTCAAAAGGCGGAACTTTGTTACAGGGATGTTTTTTATCTTTATGATATAAATATTACAGGCGCCGACGGTAACGGAATTCTTGCTGTGTCGTATGCCGATTATTTTTATAATAACAGGGTTGGCTGCATTTATGAATACATCTATGATGAGCGCGAACGCAAAGAGCAACGATTTGTTGATATTACCAACCCAAAGAACATAGTTACTTTTGAAAACAATCAAATTAAAAACAGGGTATAAAACCCTGTTTTTATTCTTTATATAATACTGTTGCAAGAATGACGGCACATGCGCCCGAAATGAGTTTACCCGCTATCATAGGCAGAACATAACTCTGGTCAAATGACATTGTAAACGCAAAGTGGTCAACAAACACAAACGCAGCAGATACCGCAAATGCGGAGTTTAGCACAACGCCTTTTTTATCCATCTCGTCAACCGCGTCAAAGGTGGTAACAGTTGTGCCGAGCGTTGAAATAAAGCCAAATACCGAGTCGCGATTGAGGTGAAAGTGTTTTCCTATTTTTGAAAGCGGTCGCGAAAGCACACGTTTTAACAGATAAAGAAGCGGAAAAGCGCCCGTCATAATACACATAATATTTGTCAAAACACCCGTTATATTCTCGAACGAGTCGGTGTACGGCACAAAGTTTTTACCTGTTAAAAACTGTACGGCACCAATAACAAAGCCGACTGTTATAATAAGGCGGATTACCCAGCCAAGCCCTGTAAAGATCTTTACGGTGATGTCTTTGAATTTTAAAAGCCCAAAGCAGATAAGACCTGCAAGAAGTATTAGCGGTATGAGGTCGATTAAAAGCGGTAAAAAAGGGATTTTTGCCATAAGACCCGCTACAAAGCATCCACAGGGGATTGTTGCGATACCGCAAAGAATACCGTAGAGTACGTTTTCGTGATGCTCTTTTTTTGTTGCTGACAGTGCGTAGGGGATTGTGAACGAAACGGTGGCACCCATCATTGATGATACGATAAGACCGTTAAACGCACCCATCTTTTCGCTTTCACAAAGTGCGGCGCTAAGGTGAGCACCGCCCATATCGTTTGCAAGAAGCGATGCTGGGATTATTGAGAAGTCCAAAAACTTTGGGAAACTGTCAGAAACTCCCGACAATAGATGTGAGAACAGGGGAGAGAGTACAAGCATACCTGCCATTGCAAGTGTAATTGTGCCAAACATCATAACGCCCTTTTCAAACTCAATGCCAAGACCGAGGCGTGACCCGAATATGCGGTCAATTGCGCCTATTATTGCAAATGCTATCATTATATATGTAATAATTTCCAAAAAATTCACCTCACCCGAATATATTACACTATGATCGCAAAAAAATCAATGCTCTCTTAAAAGAGAGCATTGATTTTATTTATGCTTTATTAAATTAAACGTTTTTGCAAGTTCCATTACAACAATCGGTACAAGTACAAGACCGAGTGCGCAGAGATACAGTTTTGTAGGTAAAATTACAAGACCGAAGGCAATTCTTGCGGGTGTGAACAGCACAAGTGCCATCATCGCAAGTGAAATAAGTGTTGCGCCGTTGAGTTTTGAGTTGCCAAACACGCCGATTTTAAACATCGAGCGGTCAGAGCGCATATTGTATGCGTGAACTGTCTGTGAAAGTGCAAGTACCATAAACGCCATTGTCTGTGCTGCCTTTTCGCCGAGAGGTTCGCCGAGTTTGAAGGCAACAAGTGAAAGAATTGCAAACATAATACCCTGTAAAACAATACGGATACCGAGACCGCCGGCAAATATACCCTCGTTTTTGGGTTTTGGCTTGTTGTTCATAATACCGTCTTCGACAGGCTCCATACCGAGTGCGATTGCGGGGAGTGAGTCGGTAACAAGGTTTATCCACAAAAGTTGCATTGATAAAAACGGTGTTTTTTGCCACAGCATCATTGCGGTAAATACTGAAACCACTTCGCCGATGTTTGTACCGAGCAGAAATCCTACAACCTTTTTGATGTTGGCATAAATGCCTCTGCCTTCGCGCACAGCCTCAACGATTGTAGCAAAGTTGTCGTCGGTGAGTGTCATATCAGCGGCACTCTTTGCAACGTCGGTACCTGTAATACCCATAGCACAGCCGATATCTGCCGCTTTGAGAGCGGGTGCATCGTTTACACCGTCACCAGTCATCGAAACAACCTGACCTTTTCTTTGCCATGCTTTTACAATACGGATTTTATTTTCGGGTGAAACACGTGCATATACTGCAATATGCTCTATATTTTCAAAAAGTTCATCATCGGTCATCGCGTCAAGTTCGGTGCCTGTGATTGCACTGTCACCCTCTTGCATAATGCCGAGTTCACGTGCGATTGCAGATGCGGTAACAACGTGGTCACCTGTTATCATAATCGGTTTGATACCTGCTTTTTTACAGGTTTCAACAGCCACTTTTGCCTCGGGACGTGGCGGGTCGATCATGCCGACAAGGCCCATAAATGTGAGGTCACACTCGAGCGTTTCGGGGGTGATTTCTTCGGGCAAAGCATTGATTTCTTTATATGCAATAGCAAGTACACGAAGTGCGTCCGAACTCATTTTTTCGGTGATTTTACGGGCACTTTCAATATCACCTGAGTTGCAGCGTGAAGCAAGAACATCAAACGCGCCCTTGACAATAACAATATTTTTGCCGTCGATACTGTTTACCGTTGTCATAAGTTTGCGGTCAGAATCAAAGGGAATTCCCGCAAGACGCGGATATTGTTTGTTAATTTCGTCTTTTATTATGCCGTTTTTGTGTGCAGCATATACAATTGACGTTTCGGTCGGGTCACCGAGGTGTGTTACCTTTTCACCCTCGAATACAACACTGCCGTCACAGCAAAGTGTGCCATAGGTGAGCAGTTTTTTGATGTTGTCATCGCAGTTGTCGGTGATTTCACATACGTCACCGCCGTCAACATACGCTTTTGTAAGTGTCATTCGGTTCTGGGTGAGTGTGCCTGTTTTATCTGAACAGATTATTGATGCACTGCCGAGTGTTTCAACAGCGGGAAGCTTTCTTATCAGTGCGTTTTGCTTTACCATACGCTGTACGCCGATTGATAAAACGATTGTAACGATTACGGGAAGTCCCTCCGGGATTGCAGATACTGCAAGGGATACCGCTATCATAAATATTTCAAGCGCGGGTGTACCTGCATAAAGACCTACACCAAACACGATTGCACACGCAACAAGTGCAACGATACCGAGGTATTTGCCGAGTTGTGCGAGTTTTTTCTGAAGCGGTGTCTGTACGTTGTCTTCGCCGTCAAGAAGACCCGCGATTTTGCCCATTTCGGTATCCATACCCGTCGCGGTAACAACGGCACGTGCGGTGCCGTAGGTGATTGAACAGCCTGAGAACACCATATTTGAGCGGTCACCCAAAGGTGCATTTTCGCAAACCTCTGACGCCGCGTCTTTTTCGGAAGGTACCGACTCACCTGTGAGCGCAGATTCTTCTGACTTTAAACTTACCGAACTTAAAAGTCGTGCGTCAGCGGGAACAAAATCTCCCGCTTCAAGCAGGATGATATCGCCCGGAACAAGCTGAGATGCGTCGATTATCTTTTCAGCACCGTCGCGGATAACACGTGCGTGTGGTGCCGACATATTTTTAAGTGCGTCAAGCGCTTTTTCTGCCTTGCCTTCCTGATACACACCCATTACCGCGTTAAGAACAACGATAAGCAATATCAGTGCGGGTTCAAACAGTTCGCCCCAGTTTTTTTCAACACATACAACGGTAAACGATACGATTGCTGCCGCAATAAGTATCAAAATCATAACGTCCGCAAACTGTGACAAAAAGCGCACAAACCACGATTTTTTCTTTTTTTCTTTGAGTTTGTTGGGACCGTGCTTTTGCAAAAGTTCATTTGCTTTTTCGCTTTTTAGTCCGTTTTTTTCGTCAGTTTCAAGTGCCGTTAATAAATCATTAATAGGTCGGTCGAAATCTGCCAATTTATTTTACCTCCAATAATTATACTATTGAGTATTATATATTGTATCGGAAATATTTTCAAGTATAGTAATTGTTAATTATTGTTGAACAATTTAAGTTTATATGATATAATAACAGTATAACTCAATGTGGAGGGATTATTTTGGCATTGCAGGAATCAGGCGAAATGTATCTTGAATCGATTTACGTATTGTCAAAAAAAGGCGGAATTGTACGCTCTGTTGACGTATGTGAATATATGGGGTACTCCAAGCCGTCGGTAAGCCGCGCGGTAGGTCTTTTGAAAAAAGGCGGTTATATCACCGTGGAGGACGACGGAAACCTCTGTCTTACCGACGTTGGTCACGAGGTTGCCGAAAAGATTTACGAACGCCACACGATTGTTACCGAGTTTTTGGTAAAGGCAGGCGTGCCGCGTGAGATAGCCGCAGAGGATGCGTGTAAAATGGAACACGTTATATCCGATGCAACGCTTGAAGCATTTAAAAAGTTTATAAAGTAAAAACGGTTGGAGTAATCCAACCGTTTTTAAATTAAATTTACAATTAAAATATAGAGTGCGGTGCCGCCTGCGATACTTATAACGGAGTTTCGCTTCCATATGTGCAAAAGCACGACTGCGGCGCATGATACAAGTTCGGGAATGCCGTAGGGTGCCGACAAAAACGACACGCCTTTTAAGCAGTATACAACAAGCATACCCATAACGGCAAATGGTAGCGCACGTCCCAGCCACAAAACAAACTCGGGGGTTTTTTTACCACGTGAAAAGATAACAAACGGTAAAAACCGCAAAGCTGCAGTCATAAGCGCTATTACGCCTATTGCAAGGGCGGTATACGTATTATTCATCGTCGTCACCGCCTTTTATTTTTTTAATTACGGTAAGTGTGATTGTAATTACAATCATTGCAGGAATCAAAAATCTGTCCGCGCCGAAAAGGAATAAACAAACAACACTTGCAAAAGCACCTGTTATTGCAAACGTGTGGTCTTTAGTGCTGAGCCACTGTTCTGTAAACACCGTCACAAACAAAGCGGTCAGCGCAAAGTCGATACCTTTGATTGTTACAAAGCCGCCTATACTTGCGCCGAGCGTACAGCCCGTCACCCAGTATGCGTGATTAAGCAGTGATACCCATAAAAACCGTTTGTGGTCATTTTCGCCTGTACATACGAGCGAGTATGTTTCGTCGGTCAGCGAAAATATGAGATACGGCTTTTTAGCGCCTGTGCCGCGGTAACGTTCAAGCATTGAGATACCGTAAAAGATGTGTCGTGCGTTAACGGCAACCGTCGCGATTGCTATTGAAATGAGCGAGGCACCCGCGGTGAGAAGGTCGATTGCAAAATACTGCATTGAACCCGCGTACACTAAAAGGCTCATTAAAAACGACCACAAAATACCATAGCCTTTAGAAGCAAACAGCATACCGAAGCCGATGCCGAGTACGATATACCCCGCCATTACGGGAAGGGTTGATTTAAATGCGTTTAAAAACTTTTTCATAGTGCGCCCATCACCGCCTGTGCAATAAATACCGAAAGAGACGCGGCACCCGCTGTGAGTAACAGGTTTTTAGAAAGTATTGCCACAATTACCGCAACAATAACACCGATGGCGGCGCAAACAACAGACCCCGTTGCAAAAAATACGGCGGGGATTGTCATAACGGTCAGCACTGTGTAGGGGATATAGTACAAAAACGAGCGCACAAAGCGGTTTTTGATTTTTTTGGTAAATGCGGCAAAGGGTACGGCGCGGATAAGGTAGGTTGACAACGCCATTATGATAAGATAAATAAAAAACTGTTTATTGTCCATCGTCTGCCTCCGTATTTATCGGGAAAAGTGCGGCACCAACGATTGCAGCAATAACTGCGCAGATGCTTATCGCAAGACCGCTTGAAATATTTTTTAATACGGGCAAAAAGTAGAATGCACACGAAAGGGCGCAGGAGAGCGCAACAATGCAAAAAAGGCTCTTTGACTCTTTGGCATCGGGGGCGACGATTGCAATAAACATACCGTAGATTGCAATGCAAAGCGCACTCATAACAGATGCCGGTAAAATATTACCGAGTATTGCACCTAAAAGTGTGCCCAGTGTCCAGCCGAGGTAGGGAAAAATAGCAACACCCGACATAAACGCACGCGTTACTTTCTTTTGACTTACCGCTACCGCAAAAATCTCGTCGGTTATAAAAAAGCCGAACAGCCAACGGTAAATTCCCGACAGGCGCTTGTCCGCTTTTTGCGAAAGACTGATTGACATAAACGAGTAGCGGATGTTTATTGTGAGTTGCGACACAAACATCTCGATAAACTGGTACGGTGCGCACATTATGGTAACACCCGCAAGTTGACCCGCTGATGTTAAGTTTAACATTGAAACGACAACCGCCTGCCACCACTTGAGGCCCACGCTTATTGCCATTATGCCAAACGAAAATGATACCGACAGGTATCCAAGGCCGATAGGTATTCCGGACTTTAGTCCTTGTAAAAAGTTTTTCTTAGTATTCATAGATAAAAATTATACCACTATTGCCAAAAAATGCAATAGTGGTATTTTTATTTTACATATTCACAATCGACTGATTTATAAATTTCGTCATTATAATTATAATGAAACTCAAACCAACCGTCGTACCAATCAAAATAATACTGATTTTGTCTTATGGGGCGAAGACCGTCATCGGTTGTATATCCGCCGAGGGGAGTCAATGTGTAGGGTGAGGTCTTTTGATAAATTGTACCGCCGCCACTGAGAAGCCACGAACTTTCTCTGATAATTATTGTGTGTTCTTTGTCATCCGATACAAATTCATAATACTTTGATTCAGGCTCAAAAAAGAGGTTTAATGAAAGGTATGTATAAAAACTCACAACCAAAACCATAACCGACGAAATTATTATCGGAATTACAATTTTTTTCACATTCTGAAATAAAAGCACAATTATTGCAAGTGTGAGTGCGACTGTAAAAGCGATATTCAAAAAATCGAGTATATTATATGTGTCTACCCCAAGATAATATATGATTATGTCGCGTTTTTTCATCGTCTCAACTGCTTTGGTACATCCCCAAAACAATACTGACAGTATGAGTAAACTTATTGAAATCCACGAAAATTTAATCCGCTTTTTCATTTTTAATTCTCCTTTTTGAGTTCAAGGTAGGGAAGAGTGTCAAAGCCGTTCTTTTTATAAGCGTTAACTGCCTTTTCGTTGTCGGGTTCGGCTTCGAGGCGAAGGAGTGCGTTGGGATAAGAGTTTTCGACAAACTGCAAAAATTTTGTTCCGATGCCACGGTGTCTGAAGTCGGGTTTGAGATAAATATCCTCAATCCAGATACAAGGTTTGCCAAATTCGGTGGAAAAACTTCTGGCAACCATACCGTATCCTATGGTTTCACCGTCTTTTTCAAAAATATAGCCCTCGAGGTAGGGGCAGTCGTTTACACAGTTTTTAAAATCGTTTTCGAAAATCTCATCAGAGCCGTTTGTGGAGACTGCGTCGGATGCGTAAAACACGCGCATCATTCCGATGACACTTTCGCGGTCGTTTTTGTTCATTTTGCGTATTGTTGCCATAATCTCACCTCACGATTATTGTAGCATATTTTAAAAACAAAGGCAACAAAAAACAGGTCAATTGACCTGTTTTTTTATTGAAGAATTTTACGTATCTTGCCCTTGCCGATGACTGTGCCTTTTGTATCAATTATCGAAAAGGTGCTTCCCTCAAAAAGCAAATCCTCGGGCACAAATTCTTTTTTAATTATGTACGCTTCAATGGGTGATATCTGTGCGCGGGTCCTTTTTAAAAACATTATCGGCACCTGCTCTTTGTTAAACACCTCTTTAAAACGTATATTATAAGTTTTTGCATCAAATTTTATTGCGTGGATGTCATAGTTGTGGATGTTTTTTGCAATCTCCAAAAGCTCGACCGATACGTTTGACATTATATCAATTTTTTTCATCGTTTTCTTATCGGCAGGCAGCGGCGCACACATAAGCTTTGGAATCCAATAAGTACCGAAAAATGGTGCCAATATAACGGGAGTCAGATAATACGACAGATAATGTGAATTCTTCGCAAAATATAAATTCGCAATAAGTATTGCAATATTAAAAATCATCATCCCAACATACGCCAGAACGTAATGAGTGCTGTTGTAACGCGGACGGATAACATACATCTTTTTGCAATATTTGCACACTTCGCCATTGTCATTTCTCAAAAGGTCTTCAAACTTTATATTCAGCAGATTATAATGTGTTTTTGCAAAAGTATTTTTGTAAAGGGCGCTTATGCCCGGTTCACCGCAATGCGGACAACGATAGTATTTCATAGTCTTCGCCTTATTATTGATAGATTTTATGTATTTTGCCCTTGCCGATGATTGTGCCCTTTGTGTCAATTATCGAAAAGGTGCTTCCCACAAAAAGCAAATCCTCGGGCACAAATTCTTTCTTAATTATAAAAGCCTCAATGGGAGTTGTTTGTGCGCGTGTCTTTTTTAAGAACATAATCGGCACCTGCTCTTTGTCAAACGCCTCTTTAAAGCGCATATTCTCGGTTTTTGCATCAAATTTTATCACGTGGATGTCGTAGTTGTGTATGTTTTTTGCAATCTCCAAAAGCTCGACCGATACGTTTGACAGCCTATCAATTTTTTGTAACGTTTCCTTATCCGATGCTACGGGCGCGCACAACAGTTTGGGCAGACAACGCATTCCCCAGATAGCCGCAGGAAAAAAGAGGATCATTAAAATTCCCAAAAAGACGTCTACTCTGCCTTCGATAATAATTGCTGCTATAATCCACGCAACAGGAAAAATGAATCTGGCCAGAATATATGTCAGAACATACAGCGATGAGCTGTAGCGTGGACGCAGAACATACGGTTTGTTACAATATGTGCATATTTCGCCTTTATCCTTTTGAATAATATCCTCAAATCTCATATTTATAAACAAATAGTGTGTTCTTGCCATAAGGTTTTTGTAGAGGGCGCTGATGCCGGGTTCGCCGCAGTGCGGACAACGATAGTATTTCATAATTTCTTCTCCTTTTAAAAATATTCTATCATATATATGCATTCAAGTCTACAAAAGGTTACATTATTTTTTTGATTTTTAAAGCGGCACACTGTAGGGACATGCGTCCCCGACTGTATGCAACCTCGCACAAAAACAGGCCGATGTGGATATGGATTTCTACAAATTGTATACACAATCACGTGTTACAATCTATATACTATCCCTTGCGCTATAACAATTTACAGACTTTTTTATAATGATTATAAAAAAGTAATAAAAATAAAAAAATATTTGATAAAAAGTATTGACAAGTCAAAAATAGTATGTTATCATACAGTCAGAAAGGAGGAGCGTATGGAAACAAAAGCCATTGTAAAGTTACTTCACGACCACGGTCTTCGTGTAACTCCGCAAAGAATTTGGGTTTATAAATATCTTTGCGAAAACAAAACGCACCCCGATGCCGAGGAGATTTACAACGCAATCAAGCACTGTGACAATTCAGTCACCCGCGCCACCGTCCACAACAATCTTCACAAAATGAAAGAGCACGGTCTTGCTCTTGAGATTACGGTTGACGGCGACAGGCTCAGATATGATGCAAACCTTGATATGCACGGACACTTTATATGTTCCCACTGCTCCAAGATTTTTGATTTTGATGTAACCAACCTCGAATTTAACGGCCTATCGGGCTTTAATACACACACTAAGGATATTTTCTTTGGCGGCGTGTGCAAGAATTGTATTAATTAATAATAAAATATATATTTTAAGGAGAAACTGATTATGAAAAAGTTTGTATGTAAAGTTTGCGGATATGTTCACGAGGGCGAAGCTGCTCCCGAAAGATGCCCCCAGTGTAAAGTTCCTGCTGACAAGTTTGAGGAAATGACTGACAAAACATGGGCTGCAGAGCACATCGTTGGTGTTGCTGCTGATGCTCCCGAAGATATTAAAGAAGATCTCAGAGCTAACTTTATGGGCGAGTGCACAGAAGTGGGAATGTATCTCGCAATGGCAAGAGTTGCTCATCGTGAAGGTTATCCCGAAATCGGTCTTTACTGGGAAAAAGCTGCTTATGAAGAAGCAGAACACGCTTCAAAGTTTGCAGAACTCCTTGGCGAAGTTGTAACCGACAGCACCAAAAAGAACCTTGAAATGAGAGTTGATGCTGAAAACGGCGCAACAGCAGGTAAAACCGACCTTGCAAAACGTGCAAAAGAACTCGGCCTTGATGCTATCCATGATACAGTTCACGAGATGGCTCGCGACGAGGCAAGACACGGCAAGGCATTTGAGGGACTTCTTAACCGTTATTTTAAGTAATATCTGATTGAATCCCATTAAAGATGTGCTATCATAGCGGTAGCACATCTTTTGTTTTTGGGGGTGGTTTTATGAAATATATTAAAATAATTTTAATAGCCGTTTTAGGTGTTATACTACCTTTTACAGTGTTAATGGTTAATATAGAATATGAGGTTTTGTTTGAACTCTCTGACACCGTTTTGTACCTCAACCCTTTATATTTGCCTATTTTCTGTGGCTTCGTTGGTGTAATGATATATAAAGAGACAGGTAAAATACTTTTGCCAACTTTGATTTTTAATCTGTTTTTGATTTTTTGCACTAACTGTTTAACAGAAATGATATTTGACGCCATTGAGCGAAGCTTAGCGGATGCTTTGATTGGAATTCTACTTTTGGGACCGTTGATTTATTCTGTTCCCATTTCATTTATCGCGCCGGCAATTTACAAGCGTAAAAAGGAAAAAGCCGAAGTTCAAAAAAACAATGAAGATGAGACAACTAATGAAACTCAAATTTAGTGTGACAAAAGTGGGATTTTGAAAATATACACCTAAAAAATCTTTGTTTCTTCTTTTTTACATAACTAGGAGGTAATTAATTATGAAAAAATTTATAGCAATTACTCTGGTATTGGCACTTGTGATTCTTTCTGCCTGTACAGCCGAACAAATTCTTCCAAAACCGCAAACACAGCAACAGGCTCCCGCAGAGCAACAGCAAACTCCTACCCAGCAGTCACAGCCGCAACAGCAGACAATTACCAAAGAGCACGCAATTGAACTTGCGCTCAAAGCGGCAGGGGTTGATAAAGCGGCGGCATTTGATATAGAAGCCGAACTTGATGTCGAGCGCGGCGGCAAGTTCTGGGAAGTTGATTTTGAAACCCGCGAACACGAATACTCCTATGACATAAACGCCTTTGACGGTACAGTCAGACAGGCAGAGCGCGAAAGAAACGATTAAATAATATCCGTCTCCCTTCTTGTGAGGGAGACGGATATTTTGTGCGGTAACATATTGCAAAACAAAATGAAAACTGATATTATATAAAAAACTGTGTTTAAGAGGAATATGTTATGCGCAATATTAAAAAGATATTATATAAAATAAAACACAAAGTCATTAAAATCTTTTCAAATAAGATTTACAGACCTTTTGTAAAAAAGATGTATAAAATTTATGCGAGAATAATGGATTGGCGCATAGGACGGATTTCGGTTGATAAATTAAAGCAAAGCAAATATGAAAATCTTGGTGCCAAAGCAACAGAGAGCACAAATTATACTTGGCCCAAAATGATTTTTTCTTGTTTTCCGCTTAAAAAAGATGATGTTTTTATTGACGTGGGCTGTGGCGAAGGCAGAGTGTTAACCTATCTGTATCTTAAAAAGCACCGCAACAAAATGATAGGCATCGAATTGGATGAAGAAATTGCTCAGATTGCCAAAAACCGCACAAAAAAATGTAAAAATATTAAGATTGTTCAGGGCAATGTACTTGAACAAAGCGAACTTTTTAAAGATGCTACCGCTGTATATTTGTTTAATCCGTTTGAAGAAGATGTGTTGTTGGCATTTGTTGAAATGATTGAAAAAACTGTAGATCATCAGTTGATAATGTATTACTCAAACGATTTACACAGAAAAGTTTTGGATAAGCGTGAAAACTGGTATATACTCAGAAGAAACATAATAGATATTATTTCAACTCCTAAAAGAAATTACACAATTTACGGTTACCGTCCCGACGATAAAAAATAATATTATCAACGCAAAAAATGGGCAGTTAAAAAACTGTCCGTTTTTTATTTTTCTTTACTTTTTAAAGTCAGTGTGATAAAATAATTGTGCGACACAAATTGAATATGTTTCTACATAGTGGGAAATACCTTGGTAAAAGGTGTTTTCCTCCAATTTCACTATGTGGAATTCAGTTTGTGTCGCAACAAATGAGGGAACACTTTTTCGGCACATCCCTCGGGGTGTGCTTTTTTATTTATAACTTACTTTACTTTTTTAAGGTAATGTGATAAAATAATTGTGCTACACATTTTGAATATGCTTAATCATAGGGAATACTATCGGTAAAAATGTATTCTCTCCCCTTTGATTAGGCAAAATGTGTAGCAACATTGAGGGAATCATTTTTCGGCACATCCCTCGGGGTGTGCTTTTTTAATGTGAGGTGAAAGAATATGGATTTTGGACCTGTAACAGAGTACAGCAAACCGTCAATTGATATAACAGGCATATTGCTAACTCCGTCACCGCTGGGTTGTGACTGCCTTGGCAACGGCGAACACGAAGACGAAGGCTATGAATGTTGCTGTGATGAATGTGATTATTATCTTGAGTGCTTCCCACTGACAGAAGAATGGTTGGCAGAGAATTTTCCTAATTTGAAGGAACTAAAGGGTTTTTAAAGTTGTAATTAATAGAAAGATATGTTACTATGATGGTAACATATCTTTTATTATGGGGTGAAACAATGAAAAAAATTTTAAAATACATAGGACCTTTTATATTTTCAGCGTGTTTTTTTCTGTCATATCTTATACTGTCAACTGTTTTGAACGCTGTTCTTGAAAGGGGCAGTTATGCAGGACTTTTTTATGGTATTATATTTCTGGTAGTCACGGTTGTGGTGGCAGTTCCCGTTTACTGCCGTATTTATTGTAGAATCATAAAAAATGAACCGAAAAGAAATTTTTTTGTTTTTTATAATACGTTTATTTTTACAATCTTATTTATGCTTTTTGGTTTTTCTGAAACAGAAATGTTTATATACGCAGTTATTTTGGGGGCGTGGGTAATGCTATGGACAGCAGCTCCCGCTAATAATTCGGAACAGCAATAAAAAATAGGTGGGAGTTTTTAAACTCCCACCTATTTTTCGTCTTGCGGTTTTTCTAAAAGTTTTGTAACAAACATCGAGATAAAAAACAAGAGTGTTGTTAAAAAACAAATTCCGTAAACGGTTTTACATATTATAAGTTCCATCAATCCCGAGTAAGCAAACCAGACCATTGTTGAAAACATAATCGCTTTTGTGTAAATGTAAAAACATACGCCCATAATAAGCGAAAACAGCCAAAAGGTGAATATAAAGATGGGTTCACCCTCTATTAGCGAATAACTGCTGTCAAAATTGATTCGGGATATGATGCATATTGCAGAATATACAACGCAAACGATAAAAAGGATGATATATTCTTTTTTTATGTTGATATATTTTTCGTCTTTCATATTATGTTCCCATATATTTGTATAATTGCACCAAAAGATAGAATGCGAGTATAAGGAGTGCAAGAGCACCGAGCATTTTTATTAATTTTGGTGATTTCCGTCTTTTTTTGGAGATTGGTGATGTTTTAAAAACAGGCTCGGTTGACTGCGGCTTTTTCTTTTTGGGCTGTGATTTTTGTTTTGCATAAAAAGCGCGGTAATGTTTTGCAAGTGGGTCGGTTGCATTAAGGAGTTTTTCGCAGAAAGCATCCATCCACAAAACATCGTCTTCGGTGCAAAGTTCCATTTCGAGTGTGCCGACATCGTGGGTGAGTTTGTTGCGCTTGTGACGAAGCGCCATTAGTTTACTTAGCACCCTGTCCCATTCCTCGATATTCTGAGCACGGTAGTTTTTGGCATCGCGCATAAGATTTATGTAATTTGTGATGCCCGAGTCGCTGTTATAGATATCGCGGCAGATACTGTCTGCGCGTTTGTATTGTTCTAAAAATTTGTTGTTCATAGTTATAATAGTGTGAAGTGTTTTTTGTTACTGTCGATAATACCTTCGGCTTTTAACTTGCTGATTTCGGAACTGAGTCCGCTTCTGTCTACTTCGAGATAATCGGCAAGTTCCTGACGGTCAAATGGTATGTCAAAACTGGTTTTTCCTGTGTTTTTTTGTATCAGC
>JAZKZG010000113.1:0-3471 GCA_045612565.1 Eubacteriales bacterium | reverse complement strand
ACTGTGGCATCTGAAAAATTGTAAAAATCCATACGATACGGAAGACACACACGCCCAGAATTGACACAATCATCGGCAGAACCGATTTGCCCATACCCCTCAGCATACCTGTCGTTATGTCCATAAGACCTGCAAGGAAGTAGGTAAAACCAAATATTGCCATTCTTATGGCGCCGTAACTGATAGCCTCCGCCGAGTCAGTAATATAGATTGACAAAAGCGGTTCGGAGAAGAAAAAGGTAAGGCTGCCGAGAGTGAGGCTGAGTGCGCTACAAAGGAGCAGACAGTTTATAAATATTTTCATAACTCTATCATACTTTTTCGCGCCGACGTTTTGTCCGACAAAGTTGACTGCCGTCTGACTAAACGAACTTTGTGCGGTGTATACAAAGCCTTCAATATTGCCGGCAGCTGCAGAGCCTGACATTACAACAGAGCCGAATGAATTGATAGACGACTGAATAATAACGTTTGAAATTGAAAAAAGCGAACTCTGAATACCCGACGGAACGCCAATGCTCAAAATTTTTGAAAGCGGTCTTTTTGATAATTTAAGTTTTTTTAGCTGTAGTTTGCAGCAGTCGTCGCGGCGCATAAGCTTTATGATAACAAGCACCGCCGATATAATATGCGAGATGGCTGTTGCAAGAGCAACACCTGCTACGTCCATATCAAATACAACAACGAAGAATATGTTAAAAACAACGTTTATAACACCTGCAATTGTGAGGTAGATAAGCGGACTTTTTGTATCTCCCGCCGCACGAAGAATTGCGGCACCGAAGTTATATACAAGACTGCCGATGCTTCCGCAGAAATAAAGTTGCATATATATCGTCGATTTTGCAATGACGTCATCGGGATTGCCCATCATTCTAAGCAGCGGTTCTGCTCCGAATACACCTATTATCATAATTATAATTCCGCATATTATCGCGGTAGGAATGCTTGTGTGCACCGCCTCGCTCACGTCCTTATCGTGATGCGCGCCGAGTGCGTGAGCAATTGTAACACCTGCTCCGACTGAAAGCCCCATAAAAAAGTTTACAATCAAATTTATAAGTGAGCCTGTGGCACCTACGGCAGCAACTGAGTTTGAGCCACAATATCTGCCTACGATTACAAGATCGGCTGCATTGAATAAAAGTTGCAAAACACCCGTGAGTATTATGGGAACTGTATATGTAATTATGCTTTTGGTCAGCGGACCGTTTAACATATCTATGTCTTTTTTTACTGCTGTCAATTTAGTCACCCCCATAGATTAACTACATTATAATACTTTAAAAATTAATTGCAATAAAAAAATCCGACTTTCGTCGGATTTTTTCACAATTTAGTTTGCACCTTTTTTGAATACTGAAAAGGCGCACAAAAAAGAGGGTGGATTTGGTGAAGTCGATCTCGTCGGCGTACAAAGGTACGGTAGAGAGCGAGTTCGCCGAAAGTGAAGAAATCCCTTGAAAACAAAGCGTTTTCAAGGGACTTTTTTAATTTTTAAGTTATGTAACGTGGCTTAGCAGATACGATAAAAGATACTTATTTTGTTTCTTTCTTCACGGTCCGCACCTTTTTTGAAGCCTTAGTTACCGTACTTCATAATTTCTGCAACAACCTGAGCATTTTTGTTTGCAACCTTTTCGATTTCGGTTTTAACGTTGTATGCAGCGTTACCATAAAGAGCTTCAAGAACGTTACCGCCAACTTCGTTGGTGTAGTAAGGTCTTCCAGCAAATGAGGGTGAGAATACTACGTGCTGTGTTACAAAGTCAAAGTACTGTTTTCTCTGTTTGTAGTTAAAGTTGTAGTATTCGAATGTGTTGAGGTTATCGAAGTATGTTTCGGTAAATCTGGTTGCCCAGAGTTCCATAAACTTAAGAGCAATATTTTCGTTTGCTTCTTTTACGGTTTTTCTGGGAAGAACCATACCAAAGCCATAGTACTGACAGGTTTCTTTACCTGTTTCGGTATTTGCTTTGGGGAAAGGAACCCAGTTGATCTGAATGTGTTTTGAATACTCTGTATCACGGTAAACCTGTGTATACATTGTTGCTGACAAAAGGGTTGTACCCTGGTAAAGACCCATATGCTCTTTGACTGTATTGTTTGTGCCGTTTGTACAGCTGAAGTTTACAACCTGGTTAACACTTGCTACAAATTCCATAGCAGCAATAAACTGCGGATGTGTCCAGTTGTTCTGGATTGTAGGAACTTTAGCATCTGCGACGATGTGGATATAGTCAACACCGTTTGTTGAATCCCATGTGAAGGGGATGTTTGATGTAAAGCAGGTCCATGAGCAGAGTTCGTTACCGTTTTGTGTTGTTTTGGGTGCTGACATAAGGAATTTTTTGAATGCATCCCAATCCCAAACACCTTTTTCCCACATGATGTGCGGGTCTGAAAGACCGAGTTCCTGCGAAAGTGTCTGGTTGTACCAAAGCATATCTACAACACCGATAGGTGCAATAAGACGGAGTGAGTTACCCCATTTGCAAAGGTCCATAGTTGTTTTACAAACACCTGGTGATGAACCGAGGTTGTTGATGTTAACAAGTGATGTGATTGATTTTGATACACAAAGAGCCTGTGGCTGAATATTATGGTTTGTGTAAATAAGGTCGCACTGTTTACCTGCGTTCATATACTGAAGTACAGCGTTGATTGAATTCTGGTGCTGTTTTACAGTGTATTTGATTGTAAGACCGATTTCGTCTTTGAGATCCTTGAACCAGGTCCACTCGTCGATGGTTTCACCCTTAGCGTTACGGTATGACCAAGCGGCAAAGTTGTCAGCTGTAAAGAATTCAAGTTTTTTGCCCTTGAGGTCAGAAATTTTTGTACCCGCACGAACAAAGCCTGTTTCGTTGATATCGAAAGATGGCATTGCCTCTTTGTTTACCTGACGGTCGCGGTTGATAAGGGGGTTCTGGTCAAAGTTGTATTTTGACTGTTCTGTAGCAAAACGGTCAGATTTCTCAAGACCCTGTTCCTCATCAGGAATAAAGCCGTTATCATTGGTAACAGCACCCTGGATACGATACTCGTCATCAACATCGTGGTTACCTGTTTCGATGATGTTGCCCTGTTCATCTTCTTTATACGAACCGGCACCCTCGCCTTTTTGTTCGGCGTTTTCAATAGCTTCTTGCTTTTCAGCAGCAGTAGGCTCTTTAGAGGGTTTTTTGTTCTCTTCTTTTTTGTTGTTTTCTTTCTTGTTTTCTTCTTTTTTGTTGTCGTCTTTTGCGCCTTCGTCTTTTTCGTCATCGGCTACTTCGTCGTCGCTGTTTTCACTGCTGCCCTCATTTTCAGTGTCAACTACGGCTTCGTCGTCTTCTTCTTGCCTTTTACAAGAAACTGACATTGTGCCAAGCATCAACAAAACGAGCAAAAGAGCAAGTAATCTGCTGATTTTTTTCATAGTGTGTTTTGATCCTTTCTTACATATTAATATGTATAAAGTCGGATCGT
>JAZKZG010000112.1:0-11829 GCA_045612565.1 Eubacteriales bacterium | reverse complement strand
TTATTTATCGGTCAGTTGTATTATAGCATAACTCGATCAGCAAATAAAGAGAATATTAAAAAACACCCATAGTTTTAAAAACTATGGGTGTTTTCGCATCTTGTTGTACTGCCCTTAGAGTACAACTCATAAAAACCTGTCTTTTAATTTACGGGATCTCCACAAAACCGTGGCTTTTGAGGGAAATTATGATATTGTAACTTCGACCGAGTTTCCGTCAACAGTTTGCTTGGTATCTCTGTCAACAATTGTAGGAGCGACTACGGTATATTTTCCTTCAAGTGCAGCATAGCATATAATCTGTACTGTTACAATGTCGGATGATTTATTTATATAAATATCACCCGCATTTGTGATTGCAGCATTTCCTTCGGTTACCGTAGCACCCGAGAACTTAAGTCCATGCGGCAGTTTCAAAACGGCATAAGACGGGCCCATTTTGCTGTTTGTGGTATTAATACGTGCGGTCAATGTAACAGTCTGACCATCATTTATCGTGCCGTTTGGCACAGAGATAGAAGTTATTGCATTCTGAGTCTTAGAAAACTTGCTGTTTTCTATGCTATCGGTCAATGCAATACAACTAAAGTTTTCGCCGACGTTGTCGTCGATTTTTATTTTATTAATATCTTCTTTTGCAACATTGATGGTAATATGATCTGCTCTCGGGTAATGAATTTCGTGCGATTTACCTTCGGCATCAGTGAAAATAACCGAATTTGAGCTTTCGAGGTGCATACAGCAGTTTCTGACAAACTCACAATATGCAAGTCCCGAAAGTGTTGTGTCAGCGCTGTTCAAAACACCTTTGACGAGGTCTTTTGCATTTTTTTGCGAAAGTTTTGATGTTAGAATTGCCGCAATGCAACTCATATAATCGGTTGCAACAGGTGTGTCTGCTTCAAATGTTGCAATACCGTTTGCGGTACGTATTTTGTCAAGAATGCCATTATTAAGCACCTTGTATGCAGTACTATAATCACCTGCGTATGCAAAGCCGAGCGCCAAAAACAGTTTTTGCTCATCGGTGTATGTCTCTACGGCCTCATAAAGATTATAAAGTTCATTAAGAACCGGTGCGCCAAGCGATGCAAGAACAATGTTTGAGGCGATAACGTTCAGCGTATCGGGTTTTCCGTTCAGTATTGCAGTAAAATAATTTTTAACAACGTCTTTGTCAAACCTGTCATCTGCAACTGCCGCTATAAGCGCCGCCTGCGGAACGGTTGCAATATTATGACCGTTGTAAATATAAATTCCTTGCTCGGTTGCATAACTTGCAACAGTTTGTAAATCACTTGTTTTTGCAGGTTTGCCTGTTGCGATTTCGTTTGCAAGGATGTATGCGAGTTTGTGGTCTGCACGATTGCTTGTTTTGCCAAGCATTTTGTCAATTATTTTAAAGTACAGTTCATACTCGGGGTCATAGATGCTTATTGCGATGTCATTGTTGTAGGTATCTTTATCAACGTGAATACGGTTTTGCAGTGTAAGCGATGTGTGAGTGTTTACTCTTTTTACTATTTTAAAGTTCTTTTCGCCTTCGCACGAAAGTTCACCGCTTGTACCCGAAATTTTTATTGTGTATACCGAGCCTGTTGTATCAACCTTGCCAAAGTTTTCGTTTTTGATCTGACCTTTGTTTGCATTTCCGCTTTTAGATGCAATCTGTATGCCGTCTTTTAACAAAACTGCGGTGTAGTTGCAGGTATTGTCAACGCCGTTTCCGTCCAGTTTGAATGCAAAGCTTATATCGTCGCTATCAAAAATTTCGTTACTTACAAATGTTTCAATATACATCGGACTTGTAACCGAGATGATCTTTTTAACATATCCTGTATTCTGTCTTTGGTCAACAGCCAGAATATTAACTTTCCAGTCTGTAATGTCATTGGTAAGTACAAAACTTATTTTTGCGTGTCCGCCGTTGTCGGTGGCAACTGTTTCAAAATACGGGGAGGCAAGATATTTGTTGTTTGCACCTTTTTGTGCAAAACAAACCATATTATCGCTTACATTAACAAGGAGAGAGGCCGATACGGGTGAGCCGTCTTTGTCCAAAACATCAACTTCAATGTTTACGGTGTCACCTATAGAATAATTCAGTTTGTCAAATGTAGTCACGATATTAAGCGGAGTCTGCTTTTTAGAAATTACTGTTTCAGCTGTTGTATGGAGTCTTGCTCCGGTAAAATATGCACCGCTTATGCTTATAGAATCACCGTATTCCTTGACAAAATCAAATGTTATGTTGTTTGCATCACAAATGATGTTTTTGACCGTATTGTTGTATTGAAGATTTAAAAGAACTTTTCCGTTTTGCACTGCGGTATTTGTCGTAGTATCAAACAGAGTCATAGTTACCTTGTCGCCGACACTGTACTCCGATTTGCATAAAAGTTCATACTGTGCTGCAATAATTTGAGAATTATTAGGATAATAGGTGTAAGAATCATTTTGTGCTTTAATTACATAATGAACATTTTGCGCGGCAGTGCCGAAAGTGATTTTTGCAACGCTGTTTTGTGTTGAAACCTTTGTAGTGCCTTGCAATGTATCACCCAGATATGTTTCCAACTCAACGTCGCAGTCAGCGGGTGTGCCGTCAACAGACTTTACAAAAACGTCAGCGGCTCCGTCGTCTTTTATAACAACATCGGATATAAAGATGTTGCTTTTAACAACGTCATACTCAACAGTGTATGGTTGTGCCTGACAATAAAAACTGCTCAGTACAGTCTTGTTGTTTTCTGCCACCGCTTTTTGCGTCATTGTTGCAAGACCGCGGCTGTTTGTGGTGTATTCTTTGCCGTCAAATCCGATTATTACGTTTTCTGCAGGTGTACCGTCAGTCAGTGTGGCGTAAACCGTGTATCTAACAGTTTCTCCCTCAACGTACATACGTTTGTCGGTTGTGATGTCCAAAAAGTATTTCGGATTTGTGCTGTAGATATCAATAAATGTTGTTGCTACAACATCGCCGTTTTTAACAAGATCGATGTACCCGCTTTGGGATGCAACCAACTTTGAGTTGAATTCTGCAGAAAAACAACCGTTGGTATCAGGTTCTATTGCAACAACCTCGTCTGACCAACTGTTTTTAACTTGATAGTCGATATCTTTCTCTTTTTCGTCAAAAGCGGCAAATCCGTGAAGTTTAACAAGCTCTCCTGCTCTGTATGAAGTCTTGTCAGTAAGTATAATATTATTGCCGTTGATTGCTGTGACTGTGTTTTTGCTTTGCTTTGGTTTAACTATAACAGCGCTCTGTTTTTCTGTTGAAATATTAAGATAAACGAGGTCGGTTTTATCACTGCAGTCAATTTCAGCCAGACCGTTTGAATCGGTGATAGTAATGTTGCCGTATTCGTCGGCGACTGTTATACCCTCCATTCCTTTTTGTGTGATGGGGTCATTTAGCCATAATGTGATGTTCCCGTTTGAAACATTTGAGTATATTGAGTGTTCTGTAACTTCAAATAAGTGATATGTTACACAATCCCCAAAAACAACCTGCACGATATAAAAACCGACACCGAAAGCCTCGGGATAGACAAGATGCGCACGTTTGTTTTGTGCATCAATATTAAGGGTGGCATCAAAAACAAAAGTAGGCTCACCTTTAAACTGTTCTTCAATTGCCGATGACACTGTTCCGCCCTTTACATATTTTTTGTGTATTGAAATAAAAGTGGAAGCAGACGATGTGCGGTATACGTTAACTTTTGCATGGCTGACATCAATGTTTTGATATTCAAATGTAGCCTTTGGTATCTGACCTACCGAAAAAATTTCGCAGTCATTTGATGAATTCAAACAGTCAACATACGCGTTTCCAACGCACGATAATACATTAAATGAATAGTCTTTTCCAAGCGTCTGACCGTCGCTGTTCATAATATCTTTTGATATTGTAACGGTGTAAACCGTATTTTTTGAAAAATCAGAAGACGGAATAAATACCCAACGTTTTCCGTACTGTTCAAAAGTACCCGAAACAGCGGGACTGATTGAAAAATATTGTTCGAAGTTTTTAACGTCTGAGTGCGAAAATTCAACCCATATTTCACTTGTTAAAAACATACTTACACAGTTTTTAGTGCCACCGCTACTTGCAGTTATTTCGAACTTTTTCGCAGTCTGAAAAGCCCAACTATAAACTGTTTTTTGCCCAATTTTTGATGAAATCTTATAAAGTGTATCACTGTTTAAGTGCTTGTCGAAATTTATTCTAAAAGTATTTCCCGAAGTCTTTTTGATGCTGAAATCTGTTTTTGGTGAAATTTCAATCACACTGTAAAGTTCATCTGCTGTACAGGTGTCACGCGTTGTTATGTCAAAAGCAGTGTTTTGCATAATCGCGTTGCCTTTGATTTCTGTTGCTTTAATTGCAGTGACGGGACTGAGTTCCATCAATTCCTCGGGTAAATGATTTTCATCTCCGCCTTTGATTTTATTAAAAGCAAAGTATCCGCCTGTACCAATAGCACTCAAAAGTAAAACCACTGCACAAATAATTGCAAAGACTTTGAAAAACGAATATGTTTTTTGTGCAAGTATGTCTTTGTAAATCCGCTCTCTGTCAGGAGTGCAGTTTTGTTTCATAAGTTTTAAAAATTGCGAATATTTCATACCTTCCTCACTTTTTTATATAATTTGCCAAAAAGTTGTTTTTAATTTCATCCAGTAAAGTGCAAAGACACCCTTGTACAATTTCGGGGTCAACACCAAGAAGTCCCGAAATTCGTCTTACATCAAAATGTTTGTAAAAGTACAGTACGAATATTTTTCGCTCAAGAGAGTTTTTTTGAAGTAAAAACGAGTGTGCTTTTTTTACAAGCATTTTGTCTTTAATTTGTTGCTCGGTAAGATCAAACTCTGTATCTAACAGTTTTTCGAGCTGTTGTAGCTCTGCGGGTTCAATTGAACGCGATTCAGCAGTTTCCAACTCCGAAAACCCCGATAGCATATCATTAAGACATTCGTAAAAAAAGTCGCTTGTCAACTCTTCAATGTATCTGCGTTGTTTTCTCAAAAATATGAACAACTCACTGTATGTGTAAAACAGTATGGTGTTTAATGAATCGGGATTTCCTGTTTTTCCGTAGATATAAGTAATTGCATCATCAAAAGTCGCGTTGTAAATTTGTGTAAAGATTTTTTTGGCAAGTTTTTTTCTCATATTCTCTCTCCGTTAAAAAACAAAGTTTTTGCAAAAATCGTTATAAGCCACTTTGTTTCCGGCAATGATTGCCGAGTCTCCGTTAAAATTGAGTTCGCTATCTTTGGGCCCACGTATAATTCCACCGGCCTCGGTTACAATAAGCCCCGCTGCACAATAGTCCCAAAGTGACAATTTGTATTCAAAAAACAGTTCAAATCTACCACAAGCAACAAAACATAGGTCGAGTGCTGCCGAGCCGAGACGTCTTACGTCGGCACACTTTGACATCAGTGCTTTTATAAGGTCGAAAGTTTTATTGTAAAGGTCGGCATAATAGGGAACAGAACCAAAACCGACAAGTCCGTCACAAAGGTGTGTGTCAGACACAAAAATGCGCTTTCCGTTAAGGTATGCACCCTCACCCAGTTTTGCACAAAACAACTCGTCATCATACGGATTATAAACTACGCTTTTGTACGGTTTCTTATTCTTCATTATACCGATAACAACACAGCTGTGACGCATATTTTTAATAAAGTTTGTTGTGCCGTCGATGGGATCAACAACAATAAGCGTGTCACTGTTTTTATAATTGTCTTCACCGTTTTCTTCGCCGATAAATGACGCATCGGGATAAACTTCCAACAACTCTGCTTTTAAAAAATTCTGTACCGCTTTGTCATATTTTGTAACAAAATTTGCTTCTCCCGATTTGTTTTCGATGTCGCCATTCTCACAATGCGCATCTAAAATAATTTGTCCTGCTTTTTTTGCGATTTCAATTAATTTTTCCATTCTATCATCTCTTTTTCAAAGTATTTAAATTCGTATTACACAAAAAACGTCACAATTCGCTAATAATATCATATAATTAAAAATATAATATGTCAATAAAATATTTTAATAAAAGTATTTATTTATTAATATTTATATGCTATAATACATATTCAAAATGGGAAAAGAGGTGCTTTGTTTGAAGATATTGGGAATTGACCCGGGCTATGCCACTGTCGGTTACGGTGTGATAGAGTATAACGGCAACAGCTTTCGCACTCTCGACTATGGTGCAGTAACTTCACCTGCAAACACGCCTTTTCCTCGTAGACTTGAGATGATTTATGACGGTGTGACAGAACTTTGTAACAAATTTTATCCCGATGCGGTATCTGTCGAAGAACTGTTTTTTAACACTAATCTCAAAACAGGTATTGCAGTTGCACACGCAAGGGGAGTGATACTCCTTGCTGTTCAAAAACTCGGTATTCCGTTTTACGAGTATACTCCGCTACAGGTAAAGCAAAGTGTTGTTGGATACGGCAGGGCGGAAAAGATGCAGGTGATGCTGATGACAAAATCACTTCTCGGTCTCGAAAAAATCCCGCGCCCCGATGACGCGGCTGACGCACTTGCACTTGCAATATGCCACGCACACGCATCGCGCTCACATCTCTTGGGTCTTATGTAGAAAGGAATTTACAATTATGATATATTCACTCACCGGCACAGTAATTGAAAAACTATCTGACCGCGCTGTTATTTGTTGCGGCGGTGTTGGGTTTGAGGTGCAGATGACACGAAACGGCATCGGAATGCTTCCGCCTGTTGACGAGGCGGCAACGGTGCTTATCCATATGATTGTACGCGAAGACAGCCTGGAACTTTTTGGCTTTTGTAACGCCGATGAACGCGACTGTTTCAGAGCACTCCTCGGTGTTTCGGGCGTAGGACCCAAAGCGGCATCGGCAGTTATGTCGGCACTCACTGCCTCTGAACTTGCAACTGCAGTCGCAACAGGTGACACCGCACTTATTACTCGTGCACAGGGTGTGGGACCCAAGGTTGCACAGCGTATTGTACTTGAACTTAAAGATAAACTTTCGGGCTTTGCTACAGGTCCCGTTAAACAAACTGTCACAAAACAGGGCGATGCTTCAAAGACAATCGAGGCAATTGATGCTCTTATGACTCTCGGTTATACTCAGCACGAGGCAAAACGTGCCGTGGCAGGTATGGATATTGCTTCAATGAGCGTTGAGGACATAATTAAAGTGGCTTTAAAAGAAATGATGTGAGGATAGGCTAATGATAGAATCAGAATTTGAAGAACGCGTTGTCACCTCCACCTTTACCGGTGTCGACAACGATATAGAAGAATCACTGAGACCCCGAAGAATTACCGATTATATCGGTCAGACAAAAGTTAAAGACAATCTGAGTATTTTTATTGAGGCGGCAAAATCAAGAGGTGAGAGCCTTGACCACTGCCTTCTTTACGGACCTCCCGGTCTTGGTAAAACAACATTGGCAGGTATTATTGCATCCGAAATGGGTGTAAACATCCGCATAACATCGGGTCCCGCTATCGAAAAAGCAGGTGACCTCGCTGCGATTATAACAAATCTTCAGCCTGGCGACGTTTTGTTTATTGATGAGATACACCGCCTTTCGCGCACTGTTGAAGAAATTCTTTATCCCGCTATGGAAGATTATGCTGTTGATATTATCATTGGCAAAGGTCCCTCGGCACGCAGTATAAGAATTGATTTACCCAAATTTACTCTTATTGGTGCAACCACACGTGCGGGACAAATTTCATCACCGCTTCGTGACCGTTTTGGTGTTATGCTACGTCTTGAACTTTACAGCCCCGATGAACTTTGCGATATCGCGATGCGCTCTGCCGATATTCTTGGTATTCCGATTGAGCGTGACGGTGCCTATGAGATTGCAATGCGCTCACGCGGAACCCCGCGTATTGTAAACCGTCTTTTAAAACGTGTGCGCGATTTTGCACAGGTAAAGGGAGAGGGAATAATAAACAAAAAAATTGCACGTACAGCACTTGCTGCTCTTGAAATAGACGAACTCGGTCTTGATAATATTGACCGCCTTATGCTTACAAGCATAATAAAGAATTTCGGCGGAGGTCCTGTTGGTCTTGAAACACTCGCCGCAACAATCGGTGAAGAGGCTGTAACTCTTGAGGATGTGTACGAGCCGTATCTTTTGCAGATGGGCTTTATATCGCGCACTCCCCGCGGACGTACCGCTACGGTCAACGCATACAGGCATCTCGGCTTTGCCTATGACAATAACGAACAAATTAAATTTGAGGTATAACTAATGTTTGTAGCAAACGAATGGAAAGATTATAAACTGCTCGACACATCAAACGGTGAGCGTCTTGAAAAATGGGGTGATTATATCCTTATCCGCCCCGACCCTCAGGCAATCTGGAACACGCCCAAGACCAACCCGCTGTGGAAAAAGGCAAACGCACACTACCACCGCTCAAAAAGCGGCGGCGGCAGTTGGGAAATCTATAACTTGCCAAAACAGTGGCAAATAAAATATAAAAACCTGACTTTTAACATAAAGCCGATGAACTTTAAGCATACAGGCATTTTTCCCGAACAGGCAGTTAACTGGGATTTTATGTATGAAAAAATCAAAAATGCAGACAGACCCATCAAAGTATTAAACCTCTTTGGTTATACAGGTGCCGCTACAATGGCGTGTGCCGCGGCTGGCGCGAGTGTGTGCCACGTTGACGCGTCAAAAGGCATTGTTGAAATGGCAAAAGAAAACGCTGTTTCTTGTGGTGTCCGTGAAAAACCGGTTCGCTATATTGTTGATGACTGTATCAAGTTTGTCGAGCGTGAAATAAGACGCGGCAATACCTATGACGGCATTGTAATGGACCCGCCCTCTTATGGCAGAGGCCCTGGCGGCGAGGTGTGGCAACTCGAGGATATGCTTTTTGATTTTGTTAAAAAGTGCACACAACTTCTTTCGGATAAACCGCTGTTCTTTATTCTCAATTCATACTCAACGGGTCTTAGTGCATCTGTTATGGAGTATCTGCTTCGAGTAAGCATTGACAAGCGCTACGGCGGACAGTTTGAGAGCGGGGAAATCGGTTTCTTAGCAGAAAACGGAAACACATTTCCCTCGGGCTCGGTTGCGAGGTGGTACAATAAATGAGTTCAATCTTAAAAGCGCAGTCGCTTGATTTCTGTTATCAGAAAGACGGACCGCTTGTTTTAAAAGACTTAAACCTCGAAATAGAGCAGGGGTCATTCACTGCGATACTTGGTCATAACGGTTCGGGTAAAAGCACTCTTGCAAAACATTTTAACGCAATCCTTCTGCCGTGTGGCGGCACCGTTTACGCGTGTGGCTTTGATACTGCTGATGAGAATAATTTTTTAAATATCCGCAAAAATGTGGGAATGGTTTTTCAAAACCCCGATAATCAGCTTATCGCAACAGTTGTTGATGAGGACGTTGCGTTTGCGCTCGAAAACCTTGGTGTTCCTCACGACGAAATGGTAAAGCGTGTTGATGATGCACTCGATGCTGTAGGCATGAGTGAATATAAACATCACGCACCGCACAGACTGTCGGGCGGACAAAAGCAACGCATTGCAATCGCGGGAATTATCGCAATGCGTCCCAAGTGTATTGTGATGGACGAACCCACTGCGATGCTTGACCCTAAGGGCAGAAAAGAAGTGATGAAAACAATAAAACATCTTCGTGATAACGAAAATGTAACGGTTGTTTTGATAACACATTATATGGACGAAGCGGTGTGTGCAGACCGCGTTGTTGTAATGGACGGCGGGCGTGTTCTTGTTGACGGCACTCCTGAGTATGTTTTTCAGAACGTTGGACTGCTTCACAGTGTAAGCCTTGACGTTCCACAGGCAACAGAACTTATGTACCGTCTTCGTGCACACGATATAAAGGTACCTATTTCGGTACTTAATGAAACTGACTGTGTAAAAATTCTTTCACAGCTTTTGGAGAAATAACAATTGATTATACAAGCAAAAAATTTAACGCATATCTATGGTGCGGGAACACCTTTTCAAAAGGTTGCTCTCGATAACGTAAATATCGACATAAAAAAAGGCGACTATGTGGGTATAATCGGTCATACCGGCTCGGGTAAGAGTACACTCATTTCGCATTTTAACGCAATTTTAAAACCCACAAGCGGACAGGTTTTTGTTGATGGTGAAGATTTGTGGCAAGACGACAAGAAAAAGCGTATTGCCGCACGTTTTAAAGTGGGTCTTGTTTTTCAGTATCCCGAATATCAGCTTTTTGAAGAGACTGTTTATAACGATATCGCTTTCGGTCCCAAAAATATGGGGCTTGATGAAATCGAGATTGACAGACGAGTGCGCTCTGCACTCGATTTTGTCGGTCTTTCGGAGGATTATCTTAACAAATCACCATTTGAACTGTCGGGTGGACAAAAACGCCGCGTTGCAATTGCGGGTGTTATGGCTCTGTCGCCAAAGGTGCTTATTTTAGATGAACCCGCTGCAGGTCTTGATCCTAAGGGTCGCGATGAAATCCTTGCAAGGATAAAGGACTATCATACCGAAACAGGCTGTACAGTCCTTCTCGTTTCGCACTCGATGGAAGATATTGCAAGTAACGCTAACAACATAATCGTAATGAACAAAAGCAGGGTGATGATGAATGCATCAGTACCCGAGGTTTTTGAACGTGCAGAGGATCTTGAAAAAATCGGTCTTGATATCCCACAGATAACAAAGGTGTTTATATCTCTTAATAATCTGGGCTTTAACGTTTCCAAAAACGTCTATACAATTGATGATGCCGAACGTGAGATTTTGTCAGTATTGAAGGGCGGTGAGCATAATGCTTAAAGATATCACCCTCGGTCAATATTTTCCGGGTGACTCTGTTTTGCACAGGCTTGACCCACGCATAAAGATTGTGCTTACAATCGTGCTTGTGGCATCACTGTTTTTTGTAAAAAACTTTTTGGGTTTTGCGCTTGTGTTTGCGTTTGTCTGTGTTTTGACCGCACTTTCGCACATTAGTCCGAAGATACTTATAAAAAGCATAAAACCGCTGTTGTTTGTAATAATTTTTACTGCAGTATTCAATATCTTTTATGGCGGTGGCGATCCTGTGTTCGACAACGTTTCGTGGCTTGTGTGGCTTACATGGGGCGGACTTAAAAATGCGGCTTTTATGGGTATCCGCATAATATTGCTCATAACCTGTACTTCGTTTATGACGTACACAACAAGCCCTGTTATGCTGACAGACGCAATTGAACGTCTTTTAAACCCGCTTAAAAAAATTAAGGTTCCCGTTCACGAATTTGCTATGATGATGACAATAGCACTGAGGTTTATTCCTACACTTGTTGATGAAACCGAAAAAATAATCAATGCTCAGAAAGCGCGCGGTGCCGATTTTGAAACAGGTAACCTTGTACGTCGTGCAAAGGCGCTTGTTCCGATACTTATTCCGCTGATTGTGTCGGCATTCAGACGCGCCGAGGAACTTGCGGATGCTATGGAATGTCGCTGTTATCACGGCGGAGAGGGCAGGACACGCTATAAACTTTATAGCCTTAAACCGATTGACTATTTTGCGATATTTGTAATAGTTGCACTTTTCGCATTGATAATTTTACTTAATTTAATATAGGTGCTTATTTGAAAAAATTACTTGTTACACTAAAATATATTGGCACAAACTATGTTGGTTGGCAGGTTCAGCAAAACGGCAAAAGTGTGCAAAGCGCTGTTCAGGACGCTATTGAAAAGCTTTACGGTTCGCGTGTGAGTGTCACGGGCTGCAGCCGTACCGACAGCGGTGTTCATGCAAAC
>JAZKZG010000111.1:0-4219 GCA_045612565.1 Eubacteriales bacterium | reverse complement strand
AATAGTTGAATGCTGTGAGCTTATGAAAAAAGTTTTCATTGAATTACCAACGTTCAAAAAACCTAAGAAATTAAAAGAAATGATTTTAAATCTTGGTGCACTTGAAGAAGAGTGTGACAAGCTCTATTTAGAGGGAACTCTCAATATCCGTAAAGAAAACGACGACGTTCTCTTAATTATTGCTTTGAGAGATACACTTTATAAAATGGAACGTTGTGCAGATGCTTGCGAACACGTTTGTGATACGATTGAATTGATTGTTATGAAGAATACTTGATTTATATCGATTGAAAATTTAACATAGGATATAAATAAAACCTACTATTCTCAGTTTGTTTTACTGAAAATAGTAGGTTTAGTTATTGTAATATCATTTTTTAAAAACAAATAAATATTCGTGAGCAATTAGAAGAAAGTTATATTTTACACTATTTGTTTTCCAATATCCTGTTGCTTTGCAATTATGTTGTTCTTTGATTATGAGTTCTTTCAATTTAAAGCCGGCATTTTGGAAAATTTGCATAACTTCAAACGACATTGGTATCATATGACCTTTTTGCCGTGTGTCACCCATAAGAATAGCACAGAATTTATCTTTTTTCAAAACTCTATAACTCTCATTAGCAACTTCTTTCATCTCTTCAAGAAAATCAGTAATATTTAATAAAGATAAATCTTCTTTTATATTTTCACTGTACTTAATAATATTTGCATACGGTGGATGGGTACAAATCAAATCAATGCTTTCATCAGGAATAAAATCAAGATTTCTTGCATCGCCCTTTTTTATATAGACCTTACCACTTGCTTTTTCGTACTCGAAATCTGTTTTTTCTTTACACCTGTTAAGAGCAACATCATTCACGTCTACACCGATAATATTTCGGTTGAGAAGTTTGGCTTCTACAAGCGTTGTACCTCCGCCCGCAAATTGGTCAAGGACTAAATCATTTTCATTTGAATATCTAAGTAAAATATTTCTCGGAATATAGGGAGACCAATTACCGCGCCATTTAGCATCGTGGGTAGCCCAATCTCCACGTTTCGGAAACGACCAATGGGTAGTCATCTCTAATTCAAAATTATCAGGCTCCCATTTGGTTATTTTCTTAACCATTATTTAAAGACCTCACTAATTACTCCATCTTCCAAATCCTTAATATTGTAGATGTGCTGCATAACATCAAAGGTTTCTTCAAGGTTGTGTCTCGAGGGTTTCCAACCTTTGCCATCAGTAAACCAAACAAATTTAAACCCGTCAATATCATTAGACTCTAAAGCTATCATCTTGTAGCTTCTTGCCGTTTCATTAGGTTTTGAACCTTGAGAACTATAAAAATTGGTTTCAATACCATAAACCTTGCTGTCGGTTTTTATAACAAAATCGAAACGTTTTTCTGTTTTACCGGAATTTGAAATTTTAGACAAATCAATATTCCAGCGCTTTTCAATATCGCTTAAACGCATTTCTTTAAAATAATCTTTGTTTTTTATGAACCCGGCTTTAACAATGAATGATTCAACGAGATTTTCCATTAAATCGCCACTACGTGACTTTCTACCGTTAGAATCCAATCCGACCTCAACACCTGTTACATAATCAACCAAATTGTTAATTATGTGATTTTCAAGCAAGTCAAAAAGACCTGTTTCTCGCATAAAATAAGCATACTGTTCGCCACTTTTGAATTTATGACTGTTAGGCCAATATTTTCCATAATCAAAAGTATATGTAACACCGCCATTTTCATCTTGGCAATAAATTTCCGTTTCTCTTTTGGCTATTAAAATTGGGAGAGCCTTGATTATTTGTGGATAATCTTTAAATAGTTTTTGAAAGTCACTTTCTATATTCTTTGAACCAATAAGAGAATTCAAAATATTTAACTCAACCTTAACATCTTCCACATTTCTATAAACCTTATCAAAATCGGTATAATATTTATAATCGGCTATATTTTCTTTAAAATTAGAAAACCATTCGTTGAAATTTCTCATATAATTTCCCCTACTCAATTACTATAATGAATTTATCATCTTCAATTTTCCATTTGGTTTTTTTCTGAATAAATGAATTATCATCATTTATTAAACCGCAATCTTTATAAACCTGTGTTATGCCGCCAATATACCTATGAGCCTTGTCCAAATTAAGAGTTTGAAATTGACCATTGATCTCCACATTTATAGTAGAATCTGTGGCACTAATAGAGTTTTTAATTATTTGCGGAATTATCAATATTCTTGCTCGAATATCATTCGCAGTGATATTACGTTCAACCAAATAATCATCACTATTATTAGCAGCGGTTGCATTTGACTGAGTACATTGAGTTAAAATATCTTTTAACATATCTTCGTTGAAGACAGGACGATAAGAAAATGCAATCCCGTTGTCTATGCACATATTCAACAATGTTTTTCCATCTATCAAAATAGTTGGCATGTTAGGGTTGCTTTCAGCTTCTTCTATAGCACCTTTGGTAAATGAAGATGTCGTTATAAACACATTAATATAATTGTTATTCAGAACATTCCCTTGTTTATCTCGTTTAGTTGCGCCCTTTAAGTCGCGAATTTCTTTTGCCTGCACTTTGTTGGTTGCTTTATATCTTTTGGCTTGAACATAATAGTTCATTGTATCTAAACCTTGCGGGTCAATACCCGGCTTAGAACAAGTCAAATCGATTCCATTGTCACCAACATATTTTGTTACAACAACCTCTTGAAAACCAACAGTTTTCAAAAAATAATTTAAAAACAACTCAAAATCTCTTCCCGTTTTAAAGGAATTGTAAAATTTTTCGATATAATCTTTTTCATCTGATGGCGATAACTCTAAATATGTCACAACAACGCCCCCTTAAAAGTTACTAATTAACAGTTCTTTTATTTTTCCTCTTGCTTCACTATTACAGTTAATCATTCTTGTTGCTTCAACACGTTGGATTTTATGTGCTGAATAGATGTTATCAAAGAAATCATCTTCTGTATTTGAGTTTTTAGGATCTGAATTACTGATTACAACCTTAGCACCTTTTTTATGCATTTCATCAACAAATCGTGCAAGTTCAATCTGTTCTTCGTCGTTAAAAAGATTCTCGGTATAAGCTGTAAAACTCGCAGTATCTGTTATTGGTCTGTACGGAGGATCAAAATAAACGAATGTATTTTCATCAATAAAATCAGCCGATTCTCTATAATCACCACATACGATAGTAACCTTCTGTAACTTTTCTGATACTACCCTAAGATTCACTTCATCGCATATCATAGGATTCTTATATGAACCCATAGGTACATTAAATAAACCTTTTTTGTTAACTCTGAAGAGTCCATTAAAACAAGTTTTGTTTAAGAATATCATCAATGCAGCTTTTTCAATATTAATGTTCTCGTTTCCGTTAACTTTTAAATCATTGAAACGCTCTCTTTTTTTCATATAGTATTCTTTTCGTGCATCGGTATCTAACAGTATAAATTCATTTTTCATACCATAAAGCATTTCAATCAAAGCATCAATATCATCACGAATAATACGATATGTGTTTATAAGCTCAGCATTTATATCACTAATGTAAATCTGCTCTAAATCGTATTTACTTAAAATATCAAACAACACTGCACCACCGCCAACAAACGGTTCAGCATATTTAGTAATTTTACCATTATCAAAAGGATAGTAGCGTTCTATTTCTTTAAGAAGTTGACCTTTTCCGCCTGCCCATTTCAAGAAAGGTTTTACTTTATCATCTTCTTTTTCAATATATCGTGTACTTCGTGCATCAATCGGTTTTTTCGCATTTGATGGTATAACCCACATATTTCCGACCATTATTGCATTTTCAATTCTATTCTCTGAACATAAAACAGCTACACGTCTTTGTGAGATTCCCCACTTGTCAGCAGTTTCTCTTGCAGAAATATAGGTCATATTAACACCACCTTTTAGAATTATAATATGATTATATTCTAAATCTCGAACAATAGCAATACAAAAAAATAAAAAAAGAAGTCTTGCGACTGCCTTTTTTTATTTTGCAACAATATTTATAATCTTACCCGGAACGTAGATTTCTTTAATAATCTGTTTTCCATCTAACATTTCCTGAACTTTTTCGTCTGCCTTTGCAGCGGCGATTGCAGTAGCTGAGTCTGCATCCTTTGCAATAGTAACTGTTGCACGGAGCTTACCGCAAATCTGAACAGGAACTTCAAT
>JAZKZG010000110.1:0-30321 GCA_045612565.1 Eubacteriales bacterium | reverse complement strand
CGATGGTCTTTTTATGAAAAGTTCCTTTTGTTCTGTTGTGGACAGTTCAGGTATTTATTACATAGTCGAATATGATGCAAGCGGAAATGTGTTAAACACTTACCGTACACCGTATGAAGCAAAACGTATTTTTAAATCGTTTTTTGAAAAATCTAATTTTGATTATGATGATTACGGCTATTAAAAATATGGAGTGATTAAATGAAAAACTTTAAAAAAATAACAACGGCAGTTTTGCTTGTTGTTATCTGCTTGTCTTTATGCTCTTGCAGAGCACTGGATGACCTCCGCGATCGTCATGCTTTTTATGATGAAAACGGTATAATCTATAAAAATGTGCTTTATATAAAAGTCGATGAGGCGTATGACCTTAATTTTTTTTATAAAAAAGATGTTTTTGTGACCGATACCGATGTTCCTGTTCTTTTGAGTGGTATGTTCGGCTATAGATGTCAATTTAATACGGACGAAACAATACTCTGCGGATATGATGTAAAAACAAGTTCGGGTGTGTACTATATTCGCGAGGATAAATACCCAGCGTATATGAGCAGCATTAAAAACGGTATAAATTATACTGAGTTAGGTTTTGGATATTATGACTATTACATCGGTCAAAAAGTTGACTATATTCTGTCGTATTCAGAAAAGCAGTTAGTTTTGGCTGCCTTGGCTACAGAACCATATAATGAGGAATACGTTGTTGATGATCAAATTGATTTGTTTATACAAAGCGATAACGGTCTTTTTAAAAAAGATTTACAGTATTCTATTATAAAAAGTGCAGGTTGTTACTATATTGCTGAATATGATGAAAATGGTTCCTGTATAAAAACACACTGCGTGGATTATGATGCAAAAGGAATTTTTGAAACATTTTTTGATTTCTATAATGGGAATTACGGTTTCTAATTTTAAAGGGGTGTTAAAATGAAAAAATTAACTGCAATATTGATAATTTTGCTGATATGCTTTTCTATTTGCTCTTGTAGAGAACTTGATGACCTTCGCGACAGACAAGCGTATTTTAACAAAAACGGTATAATCTATAAAGACACACTATATAAAACAGTCAATATCTCAGATAATCTCAACTATAACTATACTAATCAAAAAAACCTCAATGTAACAGACCCGGATGTTCCTGTTCTTGTTTCAGAAATAATAGAATTTGATTATTCAATGAATGAGGATGAAACAATAATTTACGGTGACGGCGACTGGTATGTCCGTGAGGATAAATATCCACTTTATGAGGACAGTGTCAAATATGGTATAAATTATACCGATTTCGGATTTGATTATTTTGACGAAGAATTGCAGGAAAACACAGATTATATCTTCACAAAAGAAGAAAAAGAACTCTTTTTGTCACTGTTGTCCACCGAGCCTGTCAATAGGGATTTTGTGGTGCAGGATATGCTGTATTTATTCGAGCAAAGCGATGATGAACTTTTTAGACGTAGTGATGATTATACTGTTATACGCTGTGAGGACGGCTATTATCTTTCGACGAGCGTAGACAACACAGATAAAATGTATAAATCAACTGCGCAAACAGATGAATTATTCAATAAATTCTTCGGGAAAAGATATAGCACTTTTAGTTACGATTACTCTCATAACTGATTTGATACAAAAATTGTTAGGAGTGATAAAATGAAAAAAATAACAGCAATAATCTTATGTTTGCTGATGTGCTTCTCACTCTGCTTTTGTAAAAAGATTAAGGCAGTAAAAGAAAGACAAGCGTTTTATGACGAGGGCGGTATTGTCTATAAAGGTGTGCTCTATAAACCTGTTGAACCTTCAGACGAGATAAATTATACTTATACAAATCAACAAAACTTATTTGTAACCGAGTCTGGTGTTTCGTATCTGCTATACCGGAAATATGGTAAGGACGCTTCAATGAACGATGCGGGAACAATAATTACGTATACAGATGACGGATACGACTATGTCCGTGAGGATAAATACGAAGAGTATTTAGACAGCCTTGAAAACGGCATTAACTATACCAAACTCAATTTTCAATATTACAACGAAGAGCTCGGCGAAAATAAAGATTATATCTTAACCGATGACGAATATACACTTTTTATGTCACTTTTAAAAGGCACTCCCGTCACGGTTGAAAATCTGTATAATCGCGACTATGGATATAACCATTTCTTTTTATTAAGCGATAATGAATTATTTAGGCAATATGGATATAAAGTCATTGAAATTGATGGTAGCTATTATATTATTAAAACGGTAGATGGTAAAGAAATGTACTATCCGTCAACACCTGAGTCGGATAAAATGTTTAAAAGCTTTTTTGAAAACTATGGTGTATATGGCCACCATTATGGATCAAGATAATCTTATTTAGCCTCTCCTTGTCAGGAAAGGTGGCACACGGTAGTGTGACGGAGAGGTAGTAAAAAACCGTACTAACAAACGTTAGTACGGTTTTTGTATTTAAAATATAGCTTACAGTTTAAACTGAGCGGGGATTCCGTTTACATACTTGATGTCAAGTTCGCCCTGAATAAGCGGTAAAACGTATTTAATCGCCTCGTCAGTTACGTTGTTTTTAGCGTCGTTAATCCACTCGGCAGGGAAATACTTAACCTGGTTTGCGATGTTGCCTGCATCTGTTGCGTTGATTGCAACGGTGTAGGGTGCCTCGTTTACACGCTCGAATGTCATAACCTTGCCTGTCATACCTGCCATTGCTGCCTCAACTGCCGCAATACCAACAGCCTGTGCCTCTTCAATGTCAGTTTTTGATGCAACGTGCGATGCACAGCGCTGCATAAGGTTAAGTTCGATTGAACGCACCTTACAGCCAAGGTCACGGCGGATGATGTTTTCAAGACACTTGCCGACACCTGCAAGATATTTGTGACCGAAGTTGTCGGTAACGCCGCTCTGTGTTGATGAAAGGTCGTCAGTATCAGGTTCAACACCCTCAGATACAGCCACGATTACAGTATTCTGTGTCTTGTGAAGATTTGCAATATCATTTAAGAAGTCTTTTACGTGGAACTCCGACTCGGGAAGATAAATAAGATCGGGAGCAAGGTCGCTTATCTCACGGAGAGCCGCAGCCGATGCTGTAAGCCAGCCTGTGTCACGTCCCATAATCTCAACGATTGTAACTGATTTTAAGTTGTAAACCGAGCAGTCGCGGATGATTTCCTGCATTGTTGTTGCAACGTATTTAGCAGCAGAGCCGAAACCGGGTGTATGGTCTGTTATCGGAAGGTCATTGTCGATTGTCTTGGGTACACCCATAACCTTGATGTCAACGCCGTTTTCCATAAAGTATTTCGACACCTTGTTAACGGTATCCATCGAATCGTTACCGCCGATGTAGAAAAATGCACCGATATCGTGCTTTTTGAATGTTTCGATAATCTTTTTATAAACAGCCTCGTCCTTTTCAACGTCAGGTAACTTATATCTGCACGATTTGAGCAGTGATGACGGTGTTTGTTTTACAAGCTCAATATCAGCATTTGTCTTTAAAACGTCATTCATAATAACAAAGTTATCGTTAATAACGCCCTCGATACCGTTAAGTGAGCCGTAAACAAGATTGATATCTTTTTCTTTAAGTGCACCTTTAAAAACACCCATAAGAGATGCGTTAATAGCGCAGGTCGGACCGCCCGACTGAGCAACTGCAATGTTCATAGATTTATCCTCCGTTTTATATTAAACAATTTTTCTTACAATACTGTCAAGAAGTTCTGATGTGGGATTGCCGTACATCTTTTTAAGACAAGCGGCATTTATCCAACGTTCAGCAACTTCGTCTTTTTCAGCCTCTGACACATTTATGTCAACTTCAGGCATAACCTTATTAATTATATCGCAAAGTGTGTCACGGTCAACATCGATTTCTGCAAAAAGTTTGTCTGCAAGTTCTTTGGCATTCTCTGTATTATATCTTACAAATTCGGGTAAATACATACCGCAAGCCGTTCCGTGTGCAACGCCGTGGTCTTCTGACAAAAAGTAACCAAGTGCGTGACAGAATGATGTTCCTGTAATAGAAATAGCAATACCGCCATGGATTGAACCCTCATAAACTAACGTACGCATGTCATCGTCAAGGTCTTTGCCGTCTACAATCTCTTTAAACACTTTAACAATATTTTTTGCACCGAGCACAGCGTGTGCGCGCGAAATATCGGTCGAATTATTGCTAAAATAACTTTCAATACAGTGTGAGAGCGCATCGATTGCGGTTGAACGCATAACCTTGTCAGGCATACACTTTGTATAGTTTGTGTCACCGAATGCAATCACAGGGAACGATACATCTGCTCTGAAACTGCGTTTTCTGCCGTTTGAATCAGTAATGACACCAATTTGTGTAACCTCTGAACCTGTACCTGCTGTGGTACCAACTGCAATTGTTGGCAGGGGATCATTATCCCACTTGCTAGAATAAAGACCTTCTTCGTCAATATCGTTTGTTGCAAAAACTGCCATAGCTTTTGCTGCATCAAGCGGAGAACCGCCCCCGATGCCTACAACAAACTCTGCACCAAAATCACGCGCAGAGTTTCCGCCTTCAATACATGTTGAAATGAGCGGGTTTTGAGTAACTTTATCAAATATTTTATATGTAATATTGTTTTTTTCAAGTGCTGAGATGACATCGTCAAGCGCACCGCAAAGTTTTGCAGATGATTTGCCTGTTACAACGAGACATTTCTTGCCGTAAGTTGCAAAAAGTGACGTATTTTTTGCAACACTTCCGTTTTCGACAATAATTTTTGTCGGCATATAAAAGTTCATAATTTATCTCCTATGCGTAAACAATAAGTGCGGTCATAACCACATCTATATCGCCGATGTTTTTTATAGAGTGACCTGTGCCTTCGGGGCAAACAAGTACGTCACCTGCTTCAACAGTTTTAATCTCACCGTTGTCACTGTATTCAGCTGTTCCTTGCAAAATGCGGAAAATCTCGGTGTCGCCCTCGTGAATATGGTAACCGATGCTTGAACCCGACTCTAAAGTGATTTCTGCAAAAAGTCTGCCCTTGTCATAAAGTTCTTCTTTTGATACAAGATTGCAGATTTTAACGGTACCATCACCGCCACGCATATTTTCTCTGAGTTCAATATTGCACTCATTGTTTTTTCTTATCATTGTAAATTACTCCTTTATTTATTTCCGAATTTTACTTTGGCACGCATTGTATTTGAAAGAATAGTCTTTCTGAGTCTTAAATTTTCGGGTGTAACCTCAATTAACTCGTCGTCTGAAATGAATTCAATACAAGCATCAAGGCTCATAATTTTCGGCGGTACAAGGCGAAGCGCTTCATCAGAACCCGAAGCACGCATATTTGTTGCGTGTTTTCTTTTGCAGACGTTAACGTTAATATCCTCGGCCTTGGGCGAAACACCGACGATCATGCCCTCGTATACGGGTGTGCCGGGAGTTATAAATAAAATGCCGCGCTCTTGTGCGTTATAAAGACCGTATGTTACAGCTTCGCCTGTTTCAAAAGCAACAAGTGAGCCTGTAAGTCTACTTGCGATATCGCCCTTAAAAGGTGCATAACTGTCAAAAACGGTGCTCATAATACCTTCACCGCGTGTGTCTGTCAAAAACTCGTTTTTGTAGCCAAAAAGACCTCGTGACGGAACGAGATATTCGATTCTCATTCTGTCGCCGGAAGGCGCCATCTGCACAAGCTCACCCTTTCGCATACCGAGTTTTTCCATGACAGCACCCATATAATCCTGCGGCACGTCGCAAACAAAACGCTCAATCGGTTCACATGTAACACCGTCGATTTCCTTATATAAAACCTTCGGTGCACCAACCATAAATTCATAACCTTCACGGCGCATTGTTTCAATCAAAATAGAAAGATGCATCTCGCCTCTGCCTGCAACTCTAAAGCTTTCAGTTGTGTCTGTATCGCTTACTCTGAGTGATACGTCTTTCAAAAGTTCTCTTTGAAGTCTTTCACGAAGATGACGTGATGTTACAAATTTGCCTTCTTTACCCGCAAACGGACCGTTGTTAACCGAGAAAGTCATTTCAACCGTCGGCTCCGAAATTTTTACAAATGGTAATGGCTCTATTACGTCAGGAGTGCATACAGTATCACCGATAGTGATGTCGGCGATACCCGAAATACAAACAATATCGCCCGCTTTTGCATCGTCAACAGGCACTCTGTGGAGTCCGTCAATCTGATAAAGATTGACAACTTTTGCATTGTACGGAGCGTGTGCATCGTGATATTCACAGATTTTAATTTCTTGATTTTTAACCATAGTGCCGCGTTCAATTTTACCGATGCATACACGTCCTACATATTCATTATAGTCAATAGAAGAAACAAGCATCTGTGTAGCACCCTCAAGGTTAACTGTAGGCGCATCAATATGTTCGAGAATTGTATTAAGCAGGGGAGTAAGGTCAGTTCCAGGGTGGTCGGGGCTTACCGATGCGGTACCGTCACGGCCCGAACAGAATAAAACAGGGCTGTCGAGCTGTTCGTCGGTTGCATCAAGATTTATAAGCAAATCAAGTACCTCGTCAACAACTTCATGCACACGCTGATCGGGGCGGTCAATTTTGTTTACAACAACGATAACCTTATGACCCATCTGCAATGCTTTTTGTAAAACAAAACGTGTCTGGGGCATAGGACCTTCTGCTGCGTCAACAAGCAAAATAACACCGTCAACCATTTTGAGTACACGCTCAACCTCACCGCCGAAATCGGCGTGTCCGGGAGTGTCGATAACATTTATTTTTACATCTTTATAATATATAGATGTGTTCTTTGCAAGAATTGTAATACCGCGTTCACGTTCAAGGTCGTTGTTGTCCATAACTCTGTCTTCAACCACCTGATTTTCACGGAATGTACCGCTTTGCTTTAACATTTGGTCGACAAGCGTTGTTTTACCGTGGTCAACGTGCGCAACTATTGCAATATTTCTTAAATCCTCTCTTTTTGTCATTTTCTAACCTTCTTTTACAAATATCTTTAACCTTAATATTTTACTATTATTAATATCAATTGTCAATATTCTGTTAAGTTAATTGACATTATTTAATATATATGCTAAAATAATTGCAAAGTGAAAAAACTTTTTAAAAATTAATATTGACATATTGCACTTTGCTAATTATAATATTATATGCATTTTGTAAAAGGATACCTATGAAACTTTGTTTAAGAGACGCTTTTGCGTCACCATCATTTAATAAAACGTATAACTATCGTTTTTCAAAAGACGATCTTGGAGAGCTTCCTGCACCGCTCGTTTCAAATGCGATTGAGGCAGAGGTTACGGCTGAGGGTCAAAACGGATATGTTACCTGCGAAATTAAAATCGAGGGTACGTTCAATGTTTTGTGCAGTCGCTGTGCAAAGTCTTTTGATCTCAACTTTGTAAGTGTCACAAAAAAGCCCGTTCTTCGTGATGACGGTGTTTGTGATGAGGATGCTGTTTATTTGAACAGCGCGATGTGTTTTGATTTGAATGATGAGGTGTTCGCCCGCTTATGCTTTGAGTTTCCCATGGCACCGCTTTGCAGTGAAGATTGTAAGGGACTTTGTCCCGTTTGTGGATGCGATCTTAATGCAGAGAGTTGTTCATGTGATACAAAAACTGTAGACCCACGTCTTGCAGTATTAAAAAATTTATTTGATAAATAATATTAGGAGGATATAAAGATGGCAGTACCGAAGAGAAAGGTTTCACACTCAAGAAAAATGATGAGAAGATCGCAGGTTTCAAAACTTGCAGCTCCTTCAATGGTTGAATGTCCCAATTGCCATGAGCTCACAGCACCTCATAAGGTTTGCGCTAACTGTGGCTACTATGACGGTAAGGAAGTTCTTAAGGACGGCAAACTCGTTAAAGAGCAGCCTGCTACCAAGGCAGAAAAGAAAGACGCTTAATTTTTTTAACGTTGCGTAACACTAAACAGCAGGAATTTGGTTGGTTCCTGCTGTTATTTTTTAGGGAGGTGAAGGTATGTCTGCTAAAATACTTTGCTGTGATGAAGATTCAATTGCCGATGAACTCGGTCTTTGCGAGGGCGATACACTAATAAGCATTAATGGCAATGAAATAAATGATGTTATCGACTATATGTTTTACAGCCAAAACGAGCAAATTGTTCTGCGTGCCGAGTGCGACGGTGAACTGGTTGAGTTTGATATTGAAAAAGATGTCGAAGAGCCTCTTGGTATCAATTTTGAAACATATCTTATCGATAAACAGCGCAGTTGTAAAAATAAATGTATATTTTGTTTTATCGACCAACTCCCTAAGGGCCTTCGTGAGACGCTGTATTTTAAGGATGATGATGCGCGTCTGTCATTTTTGATGGGTAACTACATCACGCTTACAAATCTCACAGATGCAGATGTTGAGCGTATATGCCGTATGCGAATTTCACCCATAAATATTTCGGTTCATACCACAAATCCCGAACTTCGCGTTAAAATGATGTCAAATCCCAATGCAGCAAAAATAAACGACATTTTAAATAAGTTTGCAGATGCAGGGATAACTATGAATTGTCAGATTGTTCTTTGCCGTGGTGTGAATGATGGTGATGAACTCAAAAAATCGCTTGCTGATTTAAAAGCACTTTATCCAAGTGTGGCATCTGTAAGCATAGTACCTGTCGGCCTTACAAGATTCCGTGACGGACTTTTCCCGCTTGAACCATTTACGCCGGAAGAGTGCCGTGAGGTCATAGAGTGTATAAATTCAGTGGGTAATGTGTGTAAAAAAGAGTACGGCGTTCGTCTTTTTTATCCGTCAGATGAATTTTTTATAAAAGGCGGACTTGATTTACCTGATGAAGATTGGTACGACGGCTATCCGCAAATTGAAAACGGTGTCGGACTTTCAACAAGCCTTTTAACAGAGGTCGAAAACGCTGTAAAAGATTTGACCTTTACACCTAAAAAACGAGATATAGCAATAGTTACAGGTGTTTTGTCACAAAAAATAATTAAACAGGCAGTTGCTATGATAAAGGTAAAATATCCAAATTTGAATTGCACTGTTCACCCAATAATCAACCACTTTTTCGGTGAAAAGATAACTGTTTCGGGCCTTGTTACCGCAACAGATATTATTGAGCAATTAAAAGATGAAAAATTACCCAAAGAAGTGCTTATTCCGTCATCAATGCTTCGTTCAGAACAGGATATGTTTCTTGACAGTATCACTGTGGAAGAAGTGGAAAAAGCACTTGATGTAAAAATTTCAATAACATATAATGATGGATATGACTTTGTACAAAATATAATAGGGGAGTGAAAATATGTCAAAACCGATTGTTGCCATTGTTGGCAGACCGAATGTGGGTAAAAGCTCACTGTTTAATAAAATAACAGGTAAACGTCTGTCTATTGTAGAAGATATCCCCGGCGTTACAAGAGACAGAATTTATGCCGATGCAGAATGGCTTAATAAACATTTTACTTTAATTGATACTGGCGGTATAGAACCGTCTGATAAAGATATTCTTTTGTCACAGATGCGTGAACAGGCAGAGGTTGCCATTGACACCGCAGATGTAATTATTTTTATTACTGACGTCAAAACAGGTGTGACCGCTGCTGACCGCGATATTTGCGCAATGCTTCGTAAATCAGATAAACCGGTTGTTCTTTGTGTTAATAAAGTTGATTCAATTGGAGATGTTCCGCCCGAGTTTTACGAATTTTACAATCTTGGTATCGGTGACCCTATAGCAGTATCGTCAGTTCACGGCACAGGTACAGGTGACCTTCTTGATGCTGTTTTTGAAAACATCGATTTTGAGTATTACGAGGAAACAGATGATGAAATCGTAAAAGTTGCCCTTATAGGCAAACCTAACGTTGGTAAATCATCACTTACAAACAAAATTCTTGGCGAAAACAGAATGATAGTGTCGGATATCCCCGGCACAACCCGTGATGCCGTTGATGTTGAGATTGAAAACGACTTCGGTAAATTCTGCTTTATTGATACTGCAGGTATACGTAAAAAGAAAAAAGTTGACGAAATAATCGAAAAATACAGTGTTATCCGTTCGTATGCAGCGGTTGACCGTGCCGATGTCTGTGTAATAATGCTTGATGCAAATGAGGGTGTTACCATTCAGGATACAAAGATTGCGGGTTTTGCAAACGATAAGGGTAAAGGTCTTGTAATTGCTGTAAATAAGTGGGATATTGTCGACAAAGAAACAGGTACAATGGAGAAACTCAAAAAAGACATCTATCGCGACCTTGCGTTCATGGATTTTGCACCGATTGTATTTATTTCTGCAAAAACAGGACAGCGTATCGACAAACTTATGCAAAATATAGTTGAAGTAGCTGAGCAAAACAAACGACGTGTGACAACAGGTATGTTGAACGATTTCTTGGGTGATGCTACCGCGCGCGTTCAGCCTCCGTCGGATAAAGGCCGCCGTCTTAAAATTTACTATATGACACAGGCGTCTACCTGCCCACCGACATTTATTTTCTTTGTAAACAGATCGGATCTTTTTCATTTTTCATATAAACGTTACCTCGAAAACAGACTTCGTGAAGTGTTTGGTTTCCTTGGTACACCGATAAGGTTTATAGTAAGAGAACGGGGAGAAAAAGAATGACGTATTTATGGTTTATTGTTGTTGCTGTCGGTGCATACCTTATTGGAAGTATAAACTACTCAATAATGATGTCGGAGGTATTTGCGGGGTCTGACATACGTTCAAAAGGCAGCGGGAATGCTGGTTCTACCAATATGCTTAGAACGTTTGGTTGGAAGGCGGGTGTGCTCACACTTATGTGTGATTTTATGAAAACTTTTGTCGCAACATTGTCAGCCTGGGCGATATTCAAAATGTATCTGCCCGATTTCGTTCGCTTTGCAACTGCAGCAGCAGGACTTTTTTGCGCAATCGGACATTGTTTTCCGCTTTATTTCGGCTTTAAAGGTGGTAAAGGCGTTGCTGTTGGTGCAATAATGATTCTTATGACCGATTGGCGCTGTTTTGTTGTTGCTCTTGCGGTTTTTTTGCTTTTTGTTTTAACAACACGCTATATTTCACTTGGCTCAACAATGGCGGGTGTATCTTATCCTATCTCGTTTGCGCTTATAATAGGACTTAATAATGTCAACGATATTCTAACCTTTGTTCTTGCGGTTTCCCTTGCTGTTATGGTGCTTATTTTGCATCGTAAAAACTTTGCTCGTCTTTTCAAAGGCGAAGAAAGCAAATTCGGTTTTAAACATAAATAACAAAAAAGACGGTACTTTCCGTCTTTTTTTATTGCAATTATATTATATTTATATTATAATAATAAAAATATGCTTTTTAAGGGGGCAATACCATCAAAAATATGTTTAAAACAAAATTGTTTTATATCCGTCTTTTGTCGGCGGTTACTATAATAATGTCATTCATTCCGTTTTGTAATCCGATTACGGCATATGATAGTCAAAATTATGGCTCACTGATAACTGTAATCGGTAATATGGGGTCGGTTATTAAATATTTTTCAACTGAATTGCCGGGGTTTAAAGCGTTTTCAAATTCGCTGTTTATTTTGATTATTCTTATTTATATCGGTTTGGTTGGTTTACTTTTCGGACTTCTTTTAACATTTTCTCACGATAAAACGTATAACAAAAACGGCATAAACTCCATTCTGTACTCTTCGGTGCTTTTACTCATTGTTTTTATAGTTTTGTCAATTCTTTATCTCAATATCAATTTGCAGATGTATTCATACGGCAGTGTTGCGGTTTATCGAAAATTACTTATTTTACTCCGTATTCCTGTGTTTTTGTATGTTTTTGGTGTAATTAACTTTGCACTTTTTGTTTTCACGATGGTACATAATGGCTTCAGCATCCATGCGCTGAAGTACAGTATCGAATCTTATTTTGCCCATCGTTTTGCGGGCGGTGTGCATGTACCCTATAATAAAGTTACACGCAAAATTCCAATTGAAACAATAACTCCTGCAAAAACAATGATCTATCCACTTTCTCAGCATATTGGTGCTCCTTGTCAGCCGCTTGTAAAAGTGGGGGACAGCGTGACTGTTGGACAAAAAATAGCAGATAGTGACTCGTTTGTATGCGCACCGATACACTCATCGATTTCAGGTAAGGTTATAAGTATTGGTGAACAACCTCATCCTACTCAAAATATTTCACAGGCAATTGTTATTGAAAACGATTTTTTAGACACTCCCTGTAATAATTTCGGCATACATCATGAAGATGTTTCTACACTTTCGATTGAGCAACTTATTTTAATAATTCGAGAGGCAGGAATTACGGGAATGGGTGGTGCATCATTTCCAACACATGCCAAAATTCAGTCAGCACTGAAAGATAATGTTGATGTGTTTATTGTTAATGCCGCAGAGTGTGAACCGTATCTTTCGAACGATAACCGTATAATTTTAGAAAATACCGATGAGCTTATCGAAGGTATACAAATACTTAAAAAAATATTCGGGCTTAAAGTAGCGTATATCGGTATCGAATCTAACAAGCCTCGTGCTATTAAAAAACTCAACAGAGCGACCTATAAAAAGGGAATTAAAGTTGAAGTCCTTAAAGCAAAATATCCGCAGGGTGGCGAAAAACAACTTATTAAAGCCGTTTGTAACAGGGTAGTTCCTTCGGGAAAATTACCGTCATCGGTAGGTTGCTGTGTTCTCAATGTTGATACTGTATGTGCTGTTTACCGTGCAGTGTGTTATGCTAAACCTGTTATTCACCGTATTGTTACTGTGGCGGGTGATGGTATAGAAAAAGCAGGTAATTATAATGTGCGCCTCGGTACACCTTTTGGACATATTCTTGAACAATGTGGTCTTAAAGATTCCACTCAAAAAATTGTGATGGGCGGTCCGATGATGGGAGTTGCACAGTATTCACTTGAAGCACCTGTTATAAAAGGAACATCGGGTCTTTTGTGTTTTACAGAAACAGAACAAGATTGTGATGTGAATTGTATTCGTTGTGGCAGCTGTATATCGGCGTGTCCTATGCGTTTGGCACCAAATTATATTTCGCTTTATGCAAAACTCAAAAAATATGATGAGTGCGAAAATCTTAATGCAACCGACTGTATAGAATGCGGTTGTTGTGCGTTTACCTGTCCTGCAAAGATTCCGCTTGTACAGTATATGCGTCTTGCAAAACAAAAAGTAATTCAAAAACGAAAAAAGGAGGTAAATAACTGATGTCGGAAATATATAGCGTTACCTCCTCTCCACACATAAAAGATTCTAAAACGACTCAAACAGTTATGCGCGATGTAATAATTGCGTTAACTCCCGCTTTTATCGGTTCAATTCTATTTTTTTCTTTTCGTGCGGTTGTAATTGTTGCAATTGCTGTTGCCTCATGTGTCTTGTTTGAGTTTTTATATAATCTTGTTTTCAAAAGAACTCAAACTATAGGTGATTTATCGGCGGTTGTTACAGGTATGCTTATCGGATTTAACGTTCCTGTGAGTGTTCCGATTTGGCTTCCTATTATTGCTTCAGCTTTTGCAATTATAGTTGCAAAAATGCTGTATGGCGGACTTGGCAAAAATATAGTAAACCCTGCGCTTACAGGACGTATATTCTTGCTGTTGAGTTTTTCTAATTATATGACTGTATGGATAAACCCCAACAGTGCGCTTAATCATACTGCATCCGCTCTGCCTCTTTTTAAAAATATAAGTTCTGACATAATTTCGTCGGCAACACCGCTTTCGTATCTGCAAGGTGCAGATTCAAAAATCATATATGATTATCCGTTGCAAACCGCAATAATAGGCAATATCCCGGGATGTTTGGGCGAAACATCCGCGATTTTATTAATTATCGGCGGAATATATCTCCTTTACAAAAAAGTCATCACTTGGCATATTCCTGTTTCAATTCTCGGAACTGTTGCGATTCTTACATTCTTGTTTCCGCAATTTGACGGTATAAACCGTTTTCAGTTTATGTCATACAGTTTGCTCAGCGGTGGTCTTATACTTGCGTCGGCTTTTATGGCAACCGACTATGCTACAAGCCCTGTTACTCCGTCTGGACGTGTAATTTACGGTATATGTATAGGTGCAATCACTGTTTTTATCCGTTATTTCGGCGGATATCCCGAGGGCGTGTCTTTTGCAATACTTTTAATGAACTTTTTTGTATGGTTCATCGATAAAAACACCATTCCTACAAAGTTTGGAGGCGAAAAGAAATATGAAAAGCTCTTCCGAAAATCAAAAGATTGAGTTTTTAAGACTATCTGTTACGCTGTTTCTTATCGCTGGAGTAATGGCGTTTTTGGTGGCTCTTGTAAACAATATAACAGCACCAGTAATCTCCCGTCAGAACGATGAAAAAACTTCTCAAGCCCTTATGGAAGTTTTACCAGGTGCTGATAGTTTTGTATCGGTGTATTATCCTTCAAATTCGTCAACTGATGTGGATGTACAGGGTGTATACCGTTCAACAAATGATGTCGGCTATTGTGTAAAAGTTGCACCAAAAGGTTATGGCGGTGCAATTGAAACAATAGTTGGTTTTGATGCCAATGGTGCTGTGACAGGTATAAAAATTGTTTCAATGTCCGAAACTTCGGGTATCGGTACCAAAATAAACAATTCTGATTTTTTACAAAATTTCATCGGTAAAACTACTGTTGTAAAAGGTGATAAAAAGATATCTGATAAAAACACCGTAAAATATATCAGTGGTGCAACAAAATCATCAAAAGCATTTATGAAAGGCATAAATGCTGCAATCGATATAGCATCACGCCTCGCGGGAGGTGAGTACAATGGTTGATAATAAAAAAGTAAATCTTATGTCATATCTAAAAGACGGACTCATAGAAAATAATCCCACATTCGTTCAGCTTTTGGGTATGTGTCCGACTCTTGCAACGTCAACCACCTTGCTTAATGCACTCGGTATGGGTGCAGCGGCAACTTTTGTGCTCATTTGTTCAAATGCGGTAATTTCGCTTCTTCGTAAGTTTATCCCTGAAAAAATCCGTATTGCATCATATATTGTGATTATCGCCGGTTTTGTTACAATAATCGATTTGCTTATGCAGGCATATTTTCCTGCACTTTCAAATTCGCTCGGTCTGTTTATACCACTTATCGTTGTAAACTGTATAATTCTTGCCCGTGCTGAGGGTTTTGCATCAAAAAACAAGCCGCTCCCGTCAATTATTGATGGTTTATCTATGGGTCTTGGCTTTACATTTTCACTAAGTTGCATAGCAATTGTCAGAGAACTGTTGGGGTCGGGGACAATCCTTGGCTTTAAAGTATTCGGTGGAATTGCGCCGTTGTCGATTTTTGCTCTCCCTGCAGGTGGTTTTCTTGCACTTGGCTTTTTTATTGCGCTTGTCCAATATTTTAAAGATAAAAAGAAAGGCGGTGCAAAATAATGGTGTCTTTTTCGTCAATCTTTGTTTTTGCAATCAATGCCATTCTGATAGAGAATCTTTGTCTTGTTAAATTTTTAGGTATCTGTCCTTTCCTTGGTGTATCCAAAAAAAACGATACTGCGCTTGGTATGGGTTTTTCGGTCACATTCATAATGACAATCTCTTCACTTGTTACCTGGCTTGTTTATCACTTTGTGTTAATGCCGTTGGGACTTGGCTATCTTCGTACATTAGCATTTATTCTCATAATTGCGGCACTCGTGCAGTTTGTCGAGATGGCACTCAAAAAATTAATTCCTTCGCTTTACAGTGCACTTGGAATTTATCTCCCGCTTATTACCACGAACTGCGCAGTTCTCGGTGTTGCTCTTACAAATATAACCGAGGAATATACACTATTGTTTTCGGTTTTAAACGGACTGTTTTGTGCTCTTGGTTTTACACTTGCAATCTGGATTTTCGCCTGTGTCCGTGAGCGAATTGAATATTGTGATATACCAAAACCGTTCCAGGGCTTCCCGATAGCTCTTATCACAGCAGCACTTTTGTCGTTTGCGTTTATGGGCTTTTCGGGTATGCAGTTTTAGTGCAGGGGGTGCCGGATGATAAAAGAAGTTTTAATTGCGGGTGGTGTCCTTGCTGCTATCGGTTTTATACTCGGCGCAGCGCTCTGGTATGCATCACAAAGATTTTATTTTAAAGAAGATGACCGTGTCGAAAGAATAGCCGCGTGTTTCCCAGGTGCAAACTGTGGCGGTTGTGGCTATCCCGGCTGTGCTAACTATGCCGAGGCTATTGTATATAAGGGCGCTTCGCTTACTCTTTGTGGCGGTTGCGGTGCCGATGAAGTAAAAATAATGTCCGAGATAATGGGTATAGAACCCGTTTATGCTGAGAAAAAGACTGCTTATGTAAAGTGTTACGGTGGTAATACCGTTTCATTGCATAAATACAAATATCAGGGTATTATCGATTGTGAAGCGGCTGCACGTCTTCTTGATGGTCCTATGGATTGTAGATATGGCTGTGTCGGTCTTGGTAACTGTACGAAAGTGTGTCCTACAGGTGCAATAAAGGTTGTTCTCGGTGTTGCGACTGTTGATAAAAATACTTGTATCGGTTGCGGTGTGTGTGTAAAAGCATGTCCTAAACAGGTTATTGATGTTGTTACTATGCCTGTTAAGGCTTTTGTTGCCTGTTCAAGTCACGATAAAGGTGCTGTTACCAAAAAACATTGCAAACTTGGTTGTATTGGTTGCAAAATCTGTGAAAAGACCTGTCAGTTTGATGCAATAAAGGTTATTGATAATTTAGCAGTAGTAGACAGTAAACTTTGTACGGTTTGCGGTGCTTGTGTTGATAAATGCCCTATAAATATAATTGAAATCAACTAATATGAATACATTTATAAAACTTGATAAATTAACCGAACTCTGTAAAACCGATCCCGGACTCAAAAATCAATTGATTGAGACGACCCAAACGTCAGACCCTCTTTATAATTTTTGCAATATTGCAAAAATGGCAGGAATTGATATTTCATTGGGTGAACTTTTTGCATTGGGTGAGGAATATTGCGATAATCAGTGTAAAAGCACAAACGGCGGTAACCCTTCGCCATACTATTCTTTTAATGATACATATGAGAATTTTATTCAGTCACTAAAATCAATAATATAGTTTTTGAAAAAAACCATAATAATTATAAATAAATTTCAGTGAGGCAATTTAATGGAATATAAAACATACAAAACACAATCAGGTATTGTCTGTCACGATATTTTTTGTGACAATTTTAAAACAGCGTGTATAACTGTTGAACTTTTTGTACCTCTTGATAAAACATATTCATCATATTTGTCGCTCTTATCATCTGTACTTAAACGTGGCAATGCAAAGTTTGGTCAGATGGATAGAATCGGTGCGTTTTTGGATCAAAACTACGGAGCATCTTTTGGTGTTTCAACGTCCAAAACAGGTGATTTTCACCGTCTTTCACTTACAACCGCATTTATTGATGACCGTTATACTCTTGACGGTGAAAAAGTTTCACAAAATATGGTGTCGCTTATTTATAGCACACTTTTCGAGCCGCTATTGCAGGATGGTGCGTTTTTGCCATCGTTTGTTGAGCAAGAAAAACGTAATCTTAAAGATAAAATTGCATCACTTATAAACGATAAACGTCTTTATTCACTTGAAAAATGTAGACAGACTATGTTTAAAGATGATATTTATGGTATCTATGAACAGGGTGATCCCGATGTTATTGATACAATAACGCCTGAAAGTCTTTATAATTATTTTACTGACATTCTTAAAAATTCAATGATTCATATCTGTTATGCGGGTGGTAAACTTGACACTGAATTGCTTTTTAAACCTCTCACAAATGCGCTTGATGCCGATGACCGACCCGTATATAAGACATTGGTAAATAACACTGTTGCAGAGGCGGTATATAAAACCGAACCAATGCCGGTTGCGCAAAGCAAACTAAATCTTGGTTTCAGACTTGGGGATGCAGCAAAAAAAGATCCTTTTGCAACACGTCTTTTTAATGTAATCTACGGTTCGAGTGCTACATCAAAACTGTTTAATAATGTCCGTGAACGTTTGTCACTTTGCTACTACTGTGCAAGTACGATTGACTCTTTAAAAAATGTAATGTTTGTTTACAGCGGTATAGAAACTTGCAACTATCAAAAAGCACATGACGAAATTTTGTATCAACTTGAACAGGTCAAGAGTGGTGACATTACTCAAGAGGAGTTTGATAATGCAAAAGCAAGTCTTATCGATTCGTATGTGCAAATAGGTGACTCACTTGCAAGTCTTATTGCTAATCGTGTTGTATTCAGTCTTTCGGGAATAGAACTTTCTCGCGATGAACAAATTGAACAGGTAAAAGCGGTAACTCTTGAGCGTGTGATTGCAGCCGCACAGGATATAGAACTTGATACAGTTTATTTATTAAAAGGAACAGGAGGAGAGCAAAATGCACAGTAATTACAGTGAAATTCTTGGAGAAAACTGTCTTTATCACACTCATAGCTCAGGCCTTCAGATAATTATAATAAAAAAACCGGGCAAAAGCCGTAAATGTGCAATGATTTCCACAAAGTTCGGTTCAATAAACCGTCAGTTTGAATGTGACGGAAAAACGGTTACGGTACCAAACGGTACTGCCCACTTCTTAGAGCATAAACTTTTTGAAGGTAAACAGGGAAATGCGTTTGATTTTTATGCCAAAACAGGTGCAAAGGCAAATGCATTCACATCTAACGATAAAACAGCATACTATTTTACCTGCTCAACCGACTTTGAAAAAAACCTGGAGATATTGTTGTCTTTCATTTCCAATCCGTACTTGACCGATGAAAATGTTGAAAAAGAAAAAGGCATCATAGGTCAGGAAATAAAGATGTATGAAGATGAGCCGTCGTGGCAGGGTTATTTTGGTCTTGTAAACTGTCTTTACGGCACACACCCTGTAAAATATGATATCGCAGGAACGGTTGAAGATATAACTCCAATCACAGTAGATACCTTGATGTCGTGCTATAACACTTTTTATGATTATTCAAATATGGTGCTGTGCATCTCAGGTGATATTGATGAACAGGAAATTTTAAAAGTATGTGATAAATGCCTTAAAAACAGCAGTGGTAAAAAGATAAATCAGATTATTCCTCGTGAGCCTCAGGGTGTTGTGAAAGAATATACAGAAAAAATAATGCCTGTATCACGTCCGCTCTTTTATATTGGTATAAAAGATAACGATACTGAACTTTGCGGTTATGACCTTGTTAAAAAAGAAATGGAAGTTGAGATGCTCACCGAGATAATGTTCGGTCAGTCAACACCGTTTTATAAAAAACTTTATGATGCGGGTATTATCAATTCCGATTTTGATGCGGATTATGAACTGTCCAATACATTTGCGTTTTACTTTTTTGCAGGTGAGAGCGACAAACCTCAGTTGGTACGCGATGCTATTATTGAAGAGATTGATAACTTTTTCAAAAACGGCATCAGTGACGAACGCTTTATACAGGTACGAAACACTGTTTACGGCAATATTGTCGATTCGTACGATAATGTTTCAAGTATTGTAAATGTGCTTGTTAACTCACATTTTTCGGGTAGTGACCCGTTTGACTGCGCACGTGCGCTTAAAGAAATTACAAAAGAAGATATAATATCTCGCGCAAACAAATTGTTCAAGCCGCTTGATATTGCAATGTCTATTATAAAAGGAGAGTGATTTTTTTGTATAATTCTGTTTCTTTTCCCAACCTTGGTATTGGCGAAATAAAACTAAACCCTGTTGCCTTTAAAATCGGTGAAAACATTTCAGTAAGATGGTATGCTATCATCATTTGCATCGGTATTCTTGTTGCTTTTTTTGTCTGCAATAAGTTGAGACACCGTTTTGGTATTGTAGAAGATGACTTTTTAGATTGTCTTTTATATACCTTGCCTATAGGTTTTATAGGCGCACGTCTTACATATGTTTTGGGTGACCTCGAGAGTTTTGACTCGTTTATGGATGTCATTTCCATCTGGAACGGCGGTATTGCAATATACGGCGGAATAATTTTTTCTGCACTGTCAGTGTTTACGATTTGTAAAATTAAAAAATGTGATTTCGGTTCAATGCTTGACCTTATGGCAATCGGACTTTTAATTGGTCAGATTATCGGCAGATGGGGCAATTTTGTAAATATTGAAGTTTACGGCATAAAAACAAACTTGCCGTGGGCTATGGGTATTGGATATTTCGGAGAGGGAGCAAGTGAACTTGTTCATCCGCTCTTCCTTTATGAAATCCTTTGGAATGTAATAGGACTTGTTCTTATTTGCGGCTATCTTGATTATCGTAAGTTCAAAGGCGAAGTATTTATGTGGTATATGGCTTGGTACGGTCTCGGCCGCGGTCTTATGGAGCCTTTACGTAATCCTACTTTTAATCTTGAACTTTTTGGCATCCGCATAATGATGGTTCTTGCTTTTGCACTTTGTGTAGCTTCGGTAGTTGTTGTTATTCTTTTCAGAAAAAAGAGTTCAGGCTATGTCAAAATTCCTGTCGAAGTTTCGCAAGATGAAACTCCCGAGCAGAATTATGAGCGTCAGTTTAATATAACACGTGAGGATATTGAAAATATTGAACTCTCGCCTGAGGAAATCGAGGCGAAGCGTATTTACGATAAAATAGAAAACGAAGAATTTGGAGAAGAGAACAATGAAAATAATTGACGGTAAAGAAGTATCACAGTACATAAAAACAAAAATTAAAACCGAGGCGGAACAGCTCGGCATAAAACCAGGTCTTGCAGTTATTCTTGTCGGTAACGATCCTGCATCACAGGTGTATGTAAATAACAAGAAAAAAGCGTGTGAATTTTGTGGATTTAATTCAAAAAGCTTTGAACTTCCTGCCGAAACTACACAAGACGAACTATTGGCTCTGATTGATACACTTAATGTTGATCCTGAAATGCACGGTATACTTGTTCAAATGCCGCTTCCCAAGCATATCGATGAGACCGCTGTAATTGACCGCATAATTTCTTCAAAGGATGTTGATGCATTTAATCCTGTCAATGTGGGCAAGATAATGACAGGCGATTTTGACTTTCTGCCCTGTACACCTGCAGGTGTTATGGAACTTTTAAAATACTATAATATTGACGTTGCGGGTAAACACTGTGTTGTTATCGGCAGAAGTAATATTGTCGGCAAACCTATGTCAATGCTTATGCTTCACGCAAATGCAACTGTTACAATTTGTCATTCACGTACAAAAGATCTCGCACAAATGGTGTCACAGGCTGATATTGTTGTTGCCGCTGTCGGTAGAGCAGGATTTGTTACTGCTGATATGGTAAAAGACGGTGCGGTTGTTGTCGATGTCGGTATAAACCGTAACAGTGACGGAAAACTTTGCGGTGACGTCGATTTTGAAAACGTGTCAAAAAAAGCATCGTATATCACCCCCGTTCCCGGTGGTGTTGGTCCTATGACAATAGCAATGCTTATGCAAAACACTCTCACTTCGGCAAAATTATCTAAGGAGAACTAAAATGGGTTTTAACTATTTCACATTATTGGAGTTGCCTTTTGGACTCTTAATCCCTATTGCTGTTATTTTGTTTTTTATCTTGTCAAAAAAACGGAAATCGTACGCGTATGATTCGATTGTTTATGGTATAGGTTCGTTTTTGGGCAGTATTCTGGGTGTTGTGATAGTGTTTATATTTACAAACTCTGTCATTCTTTCGGGTCTTATGTTTGAAGACGATACATCGGGGATGGCAGTTGCGGGTACTATTTTTTCAATAATGATAGCGGTACTTTTTGTTTTTTGTGAGTCGTTTAAAATGATGACAATCAAAAAGTTTGTTGAGTCCGAAAAACGCACAAAACTCTCGTCAATCGGTTTTTCTGCGGGTGTGATTGTTGCGCAAACTGCTGTTATATTCATAGCACTAAATTTCTTTGATGGCTATGAGATGAGTGCGGGTTATGCGGCGTTTTCAGGAATAATGATTGCTGTTACAGGTATTATGTACACAATATTATCGTTTGCTGCTGAAAAATCACTTTTGCTCGGTTCAAAAGGCGCGGCATATGCTGTTTCATCAATTTACTATATATTTTGGATTGCGGTCATCTTGTGTGTATTATCGTCATCGTCCGCTCTTTTGTATATTGTTTGTTCGCTGATATATGTGATTGCTTTGGTAATATCGGCTGTATTATTAAAAAACGGCAATGGTTTTATTAAAAAAATAAGTAAAAACAGGTGAATGATATGATTATAAAATCACTGATTTTTTATGCTCTTGCAGTAGTGATAGGAGTTTCCCTTGTTATCGGTACATCTTTTGCTTTCAAAATACGCAAAAAGAAGCTGATGTTGTTACATACTTTTTTCGGTGCACTTGCTTTTATACTTATGCTTGTTTTGATGTTTTTGTTAATGATGTTTGCGTTTTCCGAAAACTCAACAACATATATGAGTGAACTTATGCCCGAACTTATCTATAAACTTACAGTTGCATTTTTGTTTTTTGCAGCTGTCAGTGCAATCCGTTATTTTTTATTGAACGCTATATATTTTAATAATGATAAAATAAATGAAGGCGAGTCATTTTTGGCGGGGTATGGTCTCTGCGGTTGTGTTTTGGTAACATTGTACTCACTTTTTATGTTCATTATGCTCTTGTCGGCAAGTATGCGCTCGTCACTTGTTTCGTTTGACAACAACGCGTTGTTTTTTGCGGACGGTTCGGTAATATCATCGTTTGCATCACCGCTCTCGGTTGCGCTTGTTTCACTTGTTTTTGCGGTTTACACTGCTCTTTGCATTATAATTGCAGAATTTATGACTCAACACGCAACTCTGCCTTACAGCAAAAAAAGCACCCTTATTGTATATTTAATAACAGCATTTTGTGAGCATATTATGATAAGCGTTTTTTTGTTTGCATCAGTAAGTATAATTGCAGTAATAGTTGTTTCGGTGGTTATGATGGCACTTGCGGCGTCTGCGGTTGCTCTCTTATATAAATATAAAGAAGAATTACCTTATAACAAACAGTTCGAATGAGGATATTATGATAAAAGTACTTCACGTTTTAACTGATACAAATATTGGCGGAGCCGGGACCTATGTTGCAACCTGTCTTGAATTTTGCAACATAGATGGAATAGAGCAGACTGTGGTTCTGCCTAAAAATTCCTCAGCAAAAAATCTTATGCATAATGCAAATATTATCGAGGCAGATATTGCTCCTGATAAATCACTCGATATATCTTCGGTTTCGGTGATACGTAAAATAATCAAAAAAGGTAAATATGACATAGTTCACGCACATGGCAGCGCATCTGCAAGAATTGCTGCGCGCGGTATATGTAAATCTGTTTTTACAAAACACACTCTGTCGTATGCTGGCTCAGGTGTCAGGGGATTTGTCGATAAATTTCTTTATCGTGCTATGGGCGGATATGCAATTGCCGTGTCCGATGCCGCTTTTCAAAACCTCGTCGACCTCGGCTTTAATAAAAACAAAATCTTCACAGTCAAAAATGGGGTGGGGGACGTTGGTATTCCCAATGCCGACCTTCGTGAAAAAAGTAAAATAAGCTTTGGTATCGATCCGTCAAAGTACGTTGTCGGCTGTGTTGCACGCTTTTCGCCCGAAAAAGACTATGAAACATTTTTGTTCACTGCAAAAAAGGTCTGCGACAGCTGTGATGAAATTGTTTTTTTACTTTGTGGGGATGGAATCACTCTTAATAAAATGAAATCACTTGCAAAAAAACTCGGTATTTATAATAAATGTATATTTGCAGGAATGGTTTATGACCCTGAACGTGCATATCGGGCAATGGATCTTTATTTTATTGCATCAAAACACGAGAGTTTCGGACTCTCACTTGTCGAAAGTTGGAGTGCAGGATTGCCAGCGGTTACAAGCAATACCGAGGGATTTTCCGAGATTGCCAAAAACGGCGAAACATCTCTTATGTTTGATATTGGAGATAGTAATGCATTTGCAAACGCAATTATTGACCTTTACAATAACCCCGAAAAAGCAAAAGCGCTCGCAGAGGGCGGCAGAAAATGCTTTTTGCAAAATTATAGCGCCGAAGCCTTTGCTCACGGCCTCGTAAAAGTCTATAAAAAAATAAAAAACTCGTAAGTTTAAAACTTACGAGTTTTTTGGAGCTGATGAGCAGATTTGAACTGCCGACCCCATCCTTACCAAGGATGTACTCTACCTACTGAGCTACATCAGCAACGTGAACTATTATACAATATAAAAATCAATTTGTAAATACTTTTTTGATTTTTTTTATTTTTTTCTTGACAAGTGGAATAATAAGTGTTAATATGTATAGGCAAAAAGAAGTGGAACATTGTTCGTTCTCACCATAGAGCAATTGCGTGTCTATGGTTAATATTATGATTATACTGTATTATGGGTATATTCTGATATTTTTGAGACGGGCAACTATGCTCGTTTTTTTGTTTTTATTTTGCTTTTGGAGGTGCGCGGGTATTAACGCAAAGAGTAGTAACGCAAAGAACTTAGTAATTAACGACGCAATAAAGGATAAAGAGGTAAGGGTAGTCGATGACCTGGGCAATCAGCTTGGAGTTATGAAGACAGCCGACGCTATCAAACTTGCCGAGCAAAAAAATCTCGACCTTGTTAAAATAGCGCCAAAGGCGGTTCCCCCCGTATGCAAAATTATCGATTTCGGTAAATATTGCTACGAACAAACCAAAAAAGAAAAAGAAGCACGTAAAAATCAAAATGTAATTTCTATCAAAGAAATTCAACTTACACTAAAGATTGATGTGCACGATATCCAGACAAAAGCGTCACATGCACTCCGTTTTCTTAAAAACGGCGATAAAGTTAAGGTTGTTGTAAAGTATAAGGGCAGAGAACTTGCTCATACCGAACTCGGCTTTGATATTGCAAACCGCTTTGTTGAATTACTTGAAGATAATGCGGTAATCGAAAAACCTGCAAAGATCGAAGGCAGAAATATGATAATGGTCTTAGCGCCAAATCCTGCGCTAAAGGCAAAGAAATAATAAGGGAGGCAAAAATCATGGGTAAAATCAAAACTCATACAGGCGCCAAAAAGAGATTTAAAATCACAAAAGGCGGAAAAGTAAAAAGAGCACACGCATTCAGATCACACATCTTGAACAAAAAGTCCACCAAGCGTAAAAGAGGACTTAGAAAAGAAGCTTATGCCGACAAGACAAACGTTAAGGCAATCAAAAAGCTTATTCCTTATAAATAAGAATCGGAGGATTGACATAGTATGGCAAGAATTAAAGGTGCGGTTACTACCCGCAAAAGAAGAAAAAAGATTTTAAAGCTCGCTAAGGGCTTCTACGGCGCAAAGAGCAAACAGTTCCGTACTGCTAACCAGGCAGTTATGCGTTCACTCACAAACGCATACATCGGCAGAAAACAGAAAAAGAGAGATTTCCGTTCACTTTGGATCACTCGTATTTCTGCAGCTTGCAAAATGAACGACATCAACTATTCACAGTTTATGCATGGTCTCAAACTTGCAGGTATCACTCTCAACAGAAAAATGCTTGCTGAAATCGCAGCAACTGATGCTGCTGCTTTCACCAAACTCGTTGAGTCAGCAAAAGCTGCAATTAAATAATAAAAAGACGGACTAACAGTCCGTCTTTCTTTACTGTAAGGAACAACCTATGCGTTGTTCCTTTTTAATTACTATGTATTTTAAAAACTTTCTTTAAAATACCCGAAATAAACTTAGGCGGTTTTATAACAACAATCTTCAAAAAATCACTCTCTTTCACAATTTAAGTAACAGAAGCCCTGCCAGAAGTATCGCGGTAGCAAGCAGTATAACAATAAAGATATTAGGTATAAAAATTTGTATAATAACACCTGCACCAAAGCATACAAAGGCAAGACCGGCGGCTTTACAAATATTAAATCTCACCGTCGTTTCCTCCCTTTGCTACATTGTATGCATTACTCGCTTTTTTCGTTAAAACGGTATAACGACTTAAATAAAAATTTCAAGTTTTCAACAGACGCCTTTGCGTCACTCAGTTCATTTTCTGTTGCATAAACTTTTAGTTTTTTTGTTTCATTAATGATTTGTTCGGTAATATCTTTTGAAAAGAATAATCTGTTTGTAAATTTTCTTTTGCTCATTATTTGGAATAATTGATTTGCACATTCAATAAAATCACTGCTATTGTCGCTGTCATTACATTGTCCTATTGTTTTGTTTGTAATATTTCTAAAGTTATTTGTATATGTTTTTTCAACTGTAACAATTGTTAAAAGCAGACTGAAAAGTGTAATGATAAAAATGATATTTCTTTTCATTATTTTGCCTTTCTTACAGTAAAAAAACTTCCGTCTTTGTCGCGTAGTATCAAAAAAATCCCACTTGTACTTTTAAGTTTGGTGGCCTTTAAAACCTCTTTTTTACTGAGTTTTAAACGTTTTAACACATCGTTGTCAAATGCTTCGTCAGATACAATAATTTCTCCGATATCAGCGTTTTGCTTATCAATAACACTCACATTTCCGTTTGTTTCCAAAATAGCAAGACCGATATTTCGTATATTTGCAATTCCTTCGGCATGCATCGCTTCAACCAAATCATCAATCGACATTCTGGCTCTTGTCATTTCTTTTTGATTGATTTTGCCGTCTCTTATGATAGTTATTGGTTTTCCATATAACATGTGCCTGAATTTCACTGATTTTAACGTAAGAGTTGATACTGTTATTTCAAGCGCAGCAAGCGTTATTATTGGCAATATTCCGTAAAGTATCGGCATATTAGTATCCTGTATAGGCATCGATGCAAGTTCCGATATGAGTATTGTTATTACAAGTTCACATGGCTGTAATTCACCAATCTGACGTTTTCCCATTATTCTCACAGCAATACTGACCGAAAAATATAGTATTATACATCTTAAAATAATAAAAACCACGAGTAATCACCTCGTGGTTTATTATTTGTTATTTTGCCATTTTTATACGCCCGCATCTGCTTTTGCCTGTTCGCGATATTTTAAGAGAAGTGAATAATATTCTTCGTAAGTAATACCGAGTGCAGTACAGGCAGTTGCGTGTTCTTTACCGATATATCTTATGTGCCACGGCTCATAAGAATAACCTGTAATGCCTTCTTTTCCTTTAAGGTAACGGATTATAAAACCGTAGTTTGCACAGTTGTTTTTCATCCATTGGTATGATTTTGTCTGATCAAAATGATCAGTTAAACTACCATATTTGTTAACAATTGTTGATGATGAAACATCAGCTGCAAGACCGGTGTTATGCTCACTTGCACCGGGAGGTGCAATGTATTCTCCGGCTTTTGCTTCTGCTTCGGCACGTGAATATCCTTGATTTAAATATCTGTTTGTGCGTGTTTCAAACTTGTTTTTCTGTGAAGCATATGTTCTGTATCCTGAGTATAAAACGAGGTCGTAAATGCCGTTTTGTTTTGCGGCTGATAGAAGACTTACAAGTGCATTTGCCGCAGTGCGTTCCATTTGATACTGACATCCCGAGGGAACAACAAGGTCGGTCGGTACAAAATTAGCAGGTAGTCTGTTTTGTTTGTTTGTAAGTATTGAGTATTTAGAATTTAAAAATGAGTTAAGAGTATCGTAAGCTGTTTTGGCATCCATGCCCTTGGTTAACGAAAACTCCTTGTAACTTTCACTGATTTTTTCGTTCGTAACAGGTGACGTTTCAGGTTCAGGCTCAGGTTTAGGATCGGGTTCGGGTTTTGGTTCTGGTTCTGGTTCAGGTTTTGGTTCAGGTTCTGGTTCAGGTTTTATTTGGATGTTATCATTATTTTCTACAGGTGGTTTCTGAACAATCGTCTCTGGTGGATAAGTTTCATCTGTATTAATATTATTATCCTTTTCTGACATGATTGTGTCGTTTTCTTTTTTGTCTGTGATATTGTTATTGTCTTGTACATTCTCGTCGTTTGCTGTGGTATCACCTGAATTTTCTGTGATTTGCTGATTTTCGATTTCGTTTGATGGCTTGTTAAATATATCTGCAAAAAGAATTCCGATTACCACAATTATTGCTATAACTAAAATGCAGAGTCCTGTTATTATCAAATTTTTTTTCATAAAATCACCTCGGAATGATTATACATTACAATGCAATTTTTTTCAATAAAAATAATAAAATTTACAAAATGTTACATACTTAAATAAAAGGAGCTGTAACAAATTGAAATCAAATAAAGCGTTGTGGTTTTTGTCATTTTTAATATCACTCACTGCTATGGGGCTGTCAATATTTGTTTTTTTGAGTTTCATGAAAAAACAACAAATTTCTGATATATCCGCAGAAGAACCATTTCAAAAAGACGAAGAAATTATAGAGGAAAACTATTATCAACCACAGGATAATGTTGGTGCTGTGACATTCACAGAGGATCAGATAACTGAAATTGCCAGAAATATATTTTCTTGTGATGACTTTTTAAATGATGTTGATGTTGAGTTAGAAAGAGATAAAATAGGTATTACAGCAAAAATTAAAGATGTTGAAAAACTTATTGAAACTTATCCTGAACTCGAAAAATACAAGTCGGTTATAACACCTCTTCAAAATAAGAAAATATCTGTAGAGGGTGCTGTAAAAAATGAAAAAGGAAATGCGGCAATAAGTATTAAATCTGTAACTGTAGGCAATATGGAGATAGACGGCGCGATACTTAGTCCGTTTATTGAACAGGATGATTTTTCTAGGTTGTTTGATGTTGATTTTAACAATATAGAACTTACAAAAGACGCTGTTGTTTTTAAAAACGGAGTACCTGATATTCTCAAATATTAAAAATAGTTGCAATTTTTGTTCTCTGATGATATAATACTTAAGATATATTATTGGAGGGTTACAAAATGAGCGTAAGCGAAATTTTTAAAACTGAATTCAGAGGTTATAACAAAAAGCAGGTTGCTGAATATATATTAACTTTAAATAATCAGATGGAATCGCTGAAATCCGATCTTGACAATGCAGAAAGTCAGCTTATAAAATATCAGGATGAACTCGAAGAAAATCGCTCTGTTGTTCAAGAATCCCGTGAGCTTACAGAAGAGGAAATGAACGAACTTCGTGTACAAATAAAAAGTGAACTGGAACCTCAACTTACAAAAGAAATTTCCGAAAGACTCGAAGAAAAATACAAGGCTGTAATTGAGCAATGCGTTGCTGAAGATAAGCAAAAGTATGAGTCATACAAAGAAAAAGCCGAGATGTATGATTCACAAAAAGATATTATAAGCGAAATTATGATAAAAGCAAAATCCGATGCTACCGAAATGTACAGCGAAGCCGAAAAAAAATCAAATGATTTACTTAGTGATACATTTGATAAATATATAAAAATGCGTTCTGATTTTGACGAGATGAAAAACAATGTTCTTGCTTCAAAAAATGAACTCGATACAAAAATAAACAAAATACAGCATTATCTTAATGATTTTGCGCAGTATCTTGATTTTATGCTTCGTGATATTGAGAGTACAGGCGATCATTTTAAAGAAAATATGTAATAAACAACGGTACAGATACTCTCTGTACCGTTTGTTGATTTTTATAAAATATTTTCCGAAAAATACTTGCAATTATTATATTAATATGCTATAATGCGTGATTGTAATACGCACATACGGGTTTGCGCCGTGGTTGCAGCTGCGCCTTTAGCTGTTTGGCGAATATGTGCCTGTATGGAGGTATAAACTTTTTAAGGAGGACATAAAAAATGTCAGTAGTTTCAATGAAACAATTATTAGAGGCCGGTGTTCATTTCGGACATCAAACAAGAAGATGGAATCCTAAAATGGCTGAGTACATCTTCACAGAGAGAAACGGTATTTATATTATCGATCTCCAGAAAACAGTTAAAAAAATCGAGGAAGCTTACATGTTTGTTCGTGATATTGCAGCTGAAGGCGGCGATATCCTCTTTGTAGGTACAAAGAAACAGGCTCAGGATTCTATTCGTGAAGAAGCACAGCGTGTTGGTATGTACTTCGTTAGCGAAAGATGGCCCGGCGGTATGCTCACAAACTTCAAGACCATCAAGAAGAGCATTGCACGTCTTAAGAGCCTTGATCAGATGCAGGCAGACGGAACAATGGAGCTTCTTCCCAAGAAGGAAGTTGCTGCACTTCTCAAGGAAAAGGCAGATCTTGAAAAGAGCTACGGCGGTATCAAGACCATGGATCGTGTCCCCGATGCAGTATTTATCGTTGACCCCAAGAAGGAAAGAAATGCAGTTCTCGAAGCT
>JAZKZG010000109.1:0-3681 GCA_045612565.1 Eubacteriales bacterium | reverse complement strand
GTAACAAAAGATGCACTCGTTGCTCTTGGCGTTATGACAGACAAACAGTACGACGATATGAAGGCTATGACACAGCAGATTACCAAAATCGTTGCTGACGACCTCAAAGAAAAAGGTCTTGATATGTACGACATCAAATTTGAGTTCGGTTACGACGCTGACGGTAACGTTATGCTTATCGACGAAATCGCTTCGGGCAATATGCGCGTTTACAAAAACGGCGAGTACATCGACCCGATGACACTTTCAAAACTCTTCTTCGCTTAATCTGAGGTAACCTACATGGGTGGATTTTTTGGCGTTGTAAGTAAAGAGGATGCCATTGCAGACGTATTTTTCGGAACCGACTATCACTCACACCTCGGTACCCGCCGCGGCGGTATGGCAGCGTGGGCAAAAGATATCGGTCTTCAAAGAGAAATACACAATATCCAGAACTCGCCTTTCCGTACAAAATTCGACGGCGTGTTTGACGAGATGCACGGCACCTCCGCTATTGGAATTATAAGTGACTTTGACCCACAGCCACTGCTTATCCGCGGAAGGCTTGGAAAATATGCAATTTGCGTTATCGGCGTTATTAATAATGCCGAAGAGTTGATCGACCGTTATCTTAATGACGGCGGTCAGTTCAACGCAATGACAAGCGGTAATGTTAACGCAACAGAACTTACCGCGGCGCTCATTAACCAAAAAGAATCGTTTGCAGAAGGCATTAAATTTGCGCAGGAGCAGATTGACGGTACTGCATCAATTCTTATTTTAAAAGAAGGCGGTAACATCATAGCCGCTCGCGATAAAATGGGACGTATCCCTGTATCTGTCGGTAAAAACATCTTTGGCTACTGCGTTTCGTTTGAAGCGTTTGCTTATCAAAAACTCGGCTACGAGGATGAAAAAGAGTTAGGACCCGGTGAGGTTGTTGAACTTACAACCGACAGTATGACACAGCTTGTAGCCCCCGGTAAAAAAATGAAGATGTGTGCGTTTATGTGGACATACTACGGCTTCCCCACCTCGACTTACGAGGGCGTAAACGTTGAACTTATGCGTTACCGCAACGGTAAAATGCTTGCCGATGCCGACAAGGAACGCGGTCTTGCACAGGACATCGACTATGTTGGCGGTGTGCCCGATTCGGGTATCCCCCACGCAATCGGCTATGCAAATGCATCTAGCAAACCTTACTCGAGAGCGTTTATCAAATATACTCCCACCTGGGCACGTAGTTTCACGTCACCTAAACAGGCTGAACGCGCAAAGGTTGCAAAGATGAAGCAAATTCCCGTTCACGAAATCATAAACGGAAACAAACTGCTCTTTGTTGATGACTCAATCGTACGCGGCACACAGCTCAAAGGGACAGTTGACTTTTTATACAACCACGGCGCAAAAGAGGTGCATATGCGTTCTGCATGCCCGCCTGTACTTTATAACTGTAAGTATCTTAACTTCTCGCGCTCAAATAATGAGATGGAACTTATTGCACGACAGACCATTATGGAACTTGAAGGCGAGGATGGCTTTAACTACCTCGAAGAGTACAGCGACGGCGGTACAAAGCGCGGCAAGGCACTTCGCAAGGCAATCTGTAAAAAACTCAATTTTGCAACACTCGATTTTCAGTCACTCAAAGGACTTATTGAGTCAATAGGCATTGGTGAAGAAAATCTTTGCACATATTGTTGGAACGGAAAGGAATAATCAAAATGATTACACAGTCAAAATCAGACAGTTACGCAGCAGCAGGTGTTGATATCACCGCAGGCTACAAAGCTGTTGAACTTATGAAAAAACACATCGCAACCACAATGACATCGGGCGTTTGCTCTGATGTTGGCGGTTTCGGCGGTCTTTTTGAACTCGACCTTGAAGGTATTACAAAGCCGGTACTCGTAAGCGGTACCGACGGCGTTGGTACAAAACTTAAAATTGCTTTTCTTATGGACAAGCACGACACAGTCGGTATTGACTGCGTTGCTATGTGCGTAAACGATATTATCTGCTGCGGTGCAAAGCCACTCTACTTCCTTGACTATATCGCTTGCGGTAAAAACGTTCCCGAAAAGATTGCAGACATCGTTAAAGGTGTTTGCGACGGTTGTGTTCAGTCAGGTGCGGCACTTATCGGTGGCGAAACTGCTGAAATGCCCGGCTTTTACCCCATCGACGAATACGACCTTGCAGGTTACTGCACAGGCGTTGTTGACAAGGCAAAAATCATCGACAATAAATCAATCTGCGAGGGCGATGTTATTATCGCACTCCCCTCAAGCGGTGTTCACTCAAACGGCTTTTCACTTGTAAGAAAGGTATTCGACGTTGAAAATGCTGACATCAAGTCACCTGTTGATGAACTCGGCGGCAAATCAATCGGCGAAACACTTTTAACACCCACCAAGATTTATGTAAAACCCGTTCTCAAACTCATTGATGAAGTTAGAGTAAAGGGTATTTCACATATCACAGGCGGCGGTTTTTACGAGAATATCCCGCGTTCAATTCCTGACGGCTTTGGCGCAAAAATCAACAAAGACGACGTTCGTGTGCTTCCTATCTTTAAACTTCTTGCAAAAGTTGGCGGTATTTCTGAGCACGATATGTTCAACACATTCAATATGGGTGTTGGTATGAGCATCGTTGTTGCAAAAGAGGATGCAGACCGTGCACTCGAAGTGCTTAAAGAAGCAGGCGAGGATGCTTACGTTATCGGCGAAATCGTAAAATCTGACGAAAAGGTAATTTTAAAATGACACGCGCAAAGATAGCCGTACTCGTTTCGGGCGGCGGCACAAACCTACAGGCGCTGATTGATGCACAGAACGAAGGCATCATCAAAAGCGGAGAGATTGCACTTGTTATTTCAAATAACAAAGACGCTTATGCACTCACCCGCGCCCAAAACGCAGGTATTAAAACCGCTGTTATTCTAAAATCAGAATACGGTGCAGACTTTGAGAAAAAAATAATGGATACGCTTTCTGAAAACGGCATTGACATAATCGTACTTGCAGGCTTTATGTCAATCCTTTCCGAAAGCTTTACAAAAGCATACCCCGAACGCATTATAAACGTGCATCCGTCACTCATTCCATCGTTTTGCGGCAAAGGCTTTTACGGTCTTTACGTACACGAAGCGGCACTCGCAAAAGGTGTTAAGGTAACGGGCGCTACCGTTCATTTTGTAAACGAAATCCCCGACGGCGGTAAAATCATTATGCAAAAAGCTGTTGAGGTAAAAGACGGTGACACACCCGAAATTTTACAAAAACGCGTTATGGAACAGGCGGAGTGGATAATACTCCCTCGCGCCTGTGAAAAGGTATGCGCAGAGCTTAAAAAATAATACAGGAGATTTGGATATGGATATTTACAAGATCAATGATATTGCAAAACTTATCGAAGGCAACTCTTATGTTGGCCGCGGTATTGTACTGGGTAAAAGTGCTGACGGCAAAAAGGCGGTTTCTGCTTACTTCATTATGGGCAGAAGCGCAAACAGCCGCAACCGCGTATTTACAGAACGCGACAGTGCTGTATTTACAGAGCCGTTTGACGCATCAAAGGTAGAGGATCCCAGCCTTATTATCTACGCCGCAATCCGCGAGTTTGAACACAAACTCATCGTTACAATCGGCGACCAGACCGACACAATCTATGAAGGTCTTAAATCGGGTAAAG
>JAZKZG010000108.1:0-13791 GCA_045612565.1 Eubacteriales bacterium | reverse complement strand
TTAACGAATCGGCAGGGGCACCAATTTTCATAGTACCTCCAGTCCAATTGTTGGGCTTATTTGTGCCAGCCACAACGAAAAGCACATCGTATTCACTTTGAATGCGGTCTAACTCCGCTGCTTCCGGTGATATGAAGTTGTCTTCAATTTGCAAAATTGAACCTAAAGAAAGATTCCACACCTTAATGTCGGTGTTTTTAGAAACAATTTCCCGTATTTTCTTTAGAATAGTAAATGAGCTGAATTTACCACCTGTTGCAACACCAAAGTGACGCACCCTAAAATTACCGCAACCATCATCTAAATTAGGATTTATTGATGGACCATCTACAATTATAGAAGATATAGCAGTTCCGTGCTTGCAATCGCCTGTATCCACAGGAATACTCTCGTCAATTTCGTGTACATAATCAACCCAGTCTCCAAAATACACATTTTTATAAAATGGAGTGTCAATAACACCGACAATAGGTTCATTTTTAGGCGGTGGCAATTTCGCTATTCCATCATCTTCAATTTCTTCAGCAAATTTTAATGGTGCAATTTCTGCCATATCTTTCACTTGCATAGCAACAAGATAGGGTGCAGTGTCACACAACTGTTGCATTTTTTCAGGACTTAATCGCACTGTGTTTTCATTTAGCAACTCTACATCGGACGATAATACAGTAATCCCCAATTTTCGCAACAAATCAGAGGTTTTTATTCCGGTTCCATACAAGGTAACAATACTTTTATCAACAAGGTCTTTAGGTTGACATTCATCAACATCGAAACGTTCCACAAAATGTGAATCTATTACCACCTGAATAAAAGTAGTCTTAGCAATAATGTGTGAAAATTCATAGTTTCTTATTTTGTTGTTTATTAGAGCAATATCATCATGGGAAATCGTTCCACGATAACCCTTTTCTAAGACTGTAATTGAGTCGTTGAGTTTTTTTATCGAATCCTCAATTATCATTAGCGCAACAAAATGAGTGAAAATATGCTTATGCTTGCCGTCGCTTATATCGAATTTAGAACCCCTTATCGAATCGTTTGATTTGAAACTTTTATAAGCAAGAAGTGATGATATTCTATTGCTTTTAGCCACTACATCTTTATAGTGGACACTAACAAGAGCTCCTCCCAATCGGGTATCCTGTTGCCATTTGAACAAAATACGCTCTAATTGAACTTTTAAATCCTTCAAATGCTCAACAGTGACTTCCGCTTTCACAGGAAGATTTTTTGCTCCAGGAATGCTTGTATTAGGCTGATATTCAAATTGACCTTTTAGGTGTAATACACTATTCATCAATTATTCTCCTTCAATTCTCGTGCTACCTGGCTCTTTGAAACTCCTGAGATAAGTTCAATTTCTCTGATTGTGAACCCTTCATTTTGTAATTCTTTAAAATCTGAATGAGCTTCATCAGTAAGAGAAATATATATTCGTCTCAAATAATCATATGGATTATTTGAATCGCTAAATGCTAACGAAGTTCTTATAATATTTTTTAATTCACCCGGCATCAATGTGGGATCCATAAGTTTTATAATTTTCCTCAATAGCTTAACGTTGCTTCTAGCAAATTTAAACTTTGAAAGCATAGCTTCAGTAATTCTTTCTGCTATCTCTACCAAATCATCCAAAGTATAACGATCGAAATCAACTACTGCATCAAAACGTCTGCTTATTGCTTTGTCAAAATGCTTATATAAGTTGGTTGTAGCAATTAAGACTACTCTTTCACTTAGATTATCGAGACCTTTCAAGACTGTTGTGGTAGCTCTGCCCATTTCGCGCAAATCATTAGAGTTAGTTCTATCTAATGCAATAGCATCTATTTCATCAAATAATATTAAGACTTTTTCCGGATGTGGCATGTTATTGATTTCGCGAAAAAGTTCAGTTATATTTTTCTGCGTTTGGCCTAATTTGCTATCAACAACTGCCGAAAAATTAACCATAAATATATCGCGATCTAAAATTCGCGCCATTTGTTTTACCGTTTCTGTTTTACCTGTGCCAGGGGCGCCTTGGAATAAAAATTTATTTATTCCAGCATTATGACCGATTGCATTAATTATACCCATAATGTCATTCTGGATACTTTCAGGCAATGGTAATGTTTCATGTGATTCGCTCATTTTCTCAAAAAATGTCAATTCGTTGTCTTGGATTTGAGGAACAAAAGTATTAGCGTTAGACATTAGAGCCATTATATATTCAGCTAATTGATAATCTCCAGATTCATCAAAATCTCTAGCGATTTCATAAGCCTCATTTCTAAAACCTGCGTCATTCTCCTCGGAGTAATACTTAATTAAGTTGATTATATTTTTCTTTTTCATATTAAAACCTCCGTCCTTTATATATTATACACACCGCGGGACAAAAGTCAATAGTTTTGGGACAAAAACTTGCTTTTAAAATAATTAGCGATCAAAAGGCACTTGCAACCTTTTAATTACAAGCACCTTATCTTTTGTATATACAAATCATCTTGTATATACATTTTAAATTATTATTTTTGAAAACACCAATGTGCCGATTTGATACGGTTTGAATATATGTGTGAAAGTCGGTTGTTTTAGATTTGTTTTCTCGAATCCGTTAAGAACAACCGCACCATAAAAAAGCACCATTTTAGGTGCTTTTTTATTATTTGTGCAAAAGCAAAATAATAAATAAAAGCGTTGCTATGTGCAACGCTTTTATTTATTCTGTAATCATATCAATACCCTTTTGTAGTGTTTCGTAATTGAGCATACCACTGGCTCCTGTAACAATATTACCGTCTTTATCTATAAATATTGTCGTGGGAAAGCCTGTAACATTATATGTTTTAACAGCATCAAGATTTGTATCAAAATACACATCAAACTGAAAATTTTGTTCTTTTATATACTGTTGTGCCTTTGACATAGTTTCTTGTACACCGTCTGTAGCATTTATCATAAGAAATTTTACATCAGGATAGTTTTTGTAAGCTAAATCAAAATCAGGCATTTCTTCTTTACAATAGAAACACCAGGTTGCCCAAAAATTTATTACAACAGGTTTACCCTTAAAATCAGACAGTTTAACAGAATTACCCTCGTTATCAAGAACAGTAAAATCAGGTGCAACATTTTTATTATCTTGTTCATTATGCTCGGTTTGTTGTGAATTATGTGATAAATTGTCGATATTAACTTTATCAGAAAGTTTATTATATAAAGTATATATTCCAAAAAATACACCAATAAACAAAGCCACAATTGCTAAGCATATAATAATTTTTTTCATTTCTTCCTCCTATGATAAAAAACCAATATATTTACCAAAAAGTCCTGTCGCCATAAGAACACCAAATATCACGAGCAATATACCGCATATTTTATTGATAATGTTATAGTGTTTTTTAATAAAACCAAATAGTGTTTTTAATTTTTCTATCAAAATTGCACTTACAAAAAATGGGATTGCAAGACCAAGTGAATAAAGAAGAAGCATTATGATGCCTGATAATACACTACCCTCGCTTGTTGCAAGCATTAGTGCAACACCAAGGAATGTACCAACGCAGGGAGTCCAACCAATCGAAAAAACAAAACCAAACAAAAGCGATGAAAAAAATCCAAGATTATTATTTTCAAGTTTACTATTACCCTTAAAAATATTGAATTTAAAAACATTAAGATAATTGAGTCCAAAAAATACAACCACAAGACCAGTGATAATGTTTACAATGGTATTGAATTTTTTTAGTAAACTGCCAACAGTACCAGCAAAAGCACCAAGTAAAACAAAAACAATTGTAAACCCAAGTATAAAACCCAAAGCATTTTTTACAACACGTCTTGTATTTTGTTCACCGCCAGCGGCAAAGTAGGTTACATACACCGGAACCATTGGCAAAAGACAAGGTGAAATAAACGTTATAATACCTTCTAAAAATGAAATAAAATATTGCATTTTAACCTCTTAAATTATATTTATATGTTTATTATGACCTCTTATCGATTATTTTTCAAGTATCAAATTGATTTTGTTAAATTAATATGCTATAATCATAAAAAATTATTAGGAGTAAATTATGTCAAATGATCAAAACAATATGGGTGTCATTCTTTCGACTGATGATATAAAAAGAGTAAAAAGTCTTGGATGCCTAAGAGACAAGCGGTTTAATGATGCTTTTAACATAAGAGTTATTACACGAAACGGAAAATTAACCGTAAATGAGCATCGTGCAATTGCTGACGCTGCAGAAAAATTCGGTAGCGGTGAAGTTGCTATGACAACAAGACAGACAATGGAAATTCAGTGTGTAAGATACCACAATATTGACGCGCTTATTTCATTTTTAGCAAACCACGGACTCGAAACAGGTGGCACCGGACCGCTTGTACGTCCTATAGTTTCGTGCAAAGGAACTACCTGCGTATTCGGTCTTATTGACACTTTTGGTCTAAGTGAAAAAATTCACGAGAGATTTTACAAAGGTTTTCATAAGACTCCCCTGCCTCACAAATTTAAAATTGCTGTCGGCGGATGTCCAAACAACTGTGTAAAGCCTGATATTAACGACCTTGGCGTCATAGGACAGAAAATTCCGCAATTTGACACCTCGAAATGTCTCGGATGCAAAAAATGTGAAGTAGAGAGTTCGTGTCCCATCAAAGTCGCTACAGTAAAAGATGGTAAAATTCTTGTAGATCCAACAGATTGTAACAGTTGCGGAAGATGTGAAGGCAAATGTCCTTTTGGAGTAACCGCACAATGTACAACAGCCTACAAAATTTACATTGGTGGACGTTGGGGTAAAAAGATGGCAAACGGAAAACCGCTTTCAAAACTGTTCTACACAGAAGACGAGGTACTTGATACCATAGAAAAAATAATTATCTGCTTTAAAGACGAAGGGATTTCAGGCGAAAGATTTGCCGATACAATAAACAGACTAGGTTTTGATTACATTGAGAATAAAATCATTGACTAAACTAAATGCCCGATTTGATATCGGGCATTTTTATAAGATAGATATGAAAAGAATTATTGCTTTATTATTAATACTTATATCACTATGCGGATGCCATAAATCAAATATTAAAACAGGTTACACATTTACTGATGATCTGCAAAGAAGCGTTACAGTAAACAAAACAGACCGTGTTGCAACACTTTTAGGAAGCTATGCTGACTTATGGATGCTTGCAGGCGGAGATGTATGCGCGACAGCAGACGATGCGTGGACTGATTTAGGATTAAATCTTGACGAAAGTACCGCAAATATCGGCTCGTCACACAATCCAAATATTGAAAAGATTTTAATTTCAAATCCCGACTTTGTTATTGCCAGTTCAAAAATGCTAAAGCATATCGAACTCAAAGACAGTCTTGAAAACGCGGGTATAACCGTTGCTTTTTTTGATGTTGATGATTTTGAAGATTACATACGTGTACTTGGAATTTTGACCAAGATTACAGAACGCAACGATTTATATAAGATTTACGGTCAAAAACAGATTGATGAAATTAACACCATAATTACCAATCATAAGGACTCTCCTGTGCAAAACGTGCTTGTTTTACGCGCATCCGCATCAAGCATCCGTGCAAAAAACAGCAGTGGTACAATGCTCGGCGGTATGCTTAAAGATTTTGGCTGTATAAATATTGCAGATAACAACGAAATGATTTTAGATAACCTAAGTATCGAAAGTATAAGCCAAATAAACCCCGATAAAATATTTATCGTTCAGATGGGTAACGATACTGAAAGCACTAAAAAAGCAATAAACAAATTGTTTGATTCAAATCCTTTGTGGAAAAATCTTGATGCGATAAAAACAGAAAACGTTTATTATATGGAAAAGCAACTTTATAATATAAAGCCAAACGCAAAATTTATAGAAGCTTATAAAAATCTGGAGAAAATTTTGTACAGTGAATAAAAATTATACAAAAACATTCATCATCAGTATTTTATTTTTGATTTTGACCTGTATATTAAGCATTTGCTCAGGCAGTGTAAAAATCAATTTTGCTGATGTTTTAAATAATACCACAACTTATAATATTATTTTATTTTCAAGAATACCAAGAACAGTTGCCGCAGTATTTTGCGGTGCAGCATTGGCTGTAGCGGGAGGAATTTTACAACGTGTTCTCAATAATAAGCTCGCCTCTCCAAGCATTATTGGAGTTAATGCAGGTGCGGGACTTGGTGTTACAATCTGCTGCTCAACGGGATTATTATCGGGTGTGGCTATATCTGTTTTTGCTTTTTTGGGCAGTTTATTGTCAATTATATTAATATTAATATTTGCGCAAAAAACCAGGACATCAAAATCAAGTGTAATACTTGGTGGTGTTGCTCTTAACGCTGTTTTAAATGCAATCACCGAATCTGTTTTGGCTCTGAATCCCGAAACATCAATATTAACAACAGATTTTAAAATAGGCGGATTTTCAGCAATATCATATAATAAACTTATTCCGTCTGTTTGCATAATTACATTTGTTCTTTTTATAATATCATTTTTATATAACGAACTTGACGTTTTAGCGCTTGGTGACGAAACTTCAAAAGCAATCGGACTAAACACAAAAAAATACAGAATTATTTTTTTGATACTGTGCGCATTACTGTCGGGTGCGGCGGTAAGTTTTGCAGGTTTAATAGGATTTATAGGACTGATAGTCCCCCATTTTATTAAAAAAATCTCATCGTCTCAAAGCAGATGTTTTTTACCTCTTTGTGCAATAATCGGTGGTGGATTTGTATCTATGTGTGATATGTTTGCAAGAATAATATTTAAACCGTTTGAGTTGCCTGTCGGAATTATTATGGCAGTTATAGGCGGACCTCTTTTTGTTATTATTTTAATAAAAAAAGGAGAACAGTTTAATGATTAAATTTGAAAACATATTTGCAGGATACGAAAAAAAACAAGTATTAGAAAACATTTGTCTTGAAATAAAAAAAGGTTCAATCACATCAATCATCGGACCAAATGGCTGTGGAAAAAGTACCCTTTTAAAATCCGTAGTGGGTTTATGTGATATTTTTCACGGAAATATAATTATTAATACCGACAATATCAACGATATCACAAATTCCAAACGAGCTCAAAAGGTTGCATATTTATCTCAAGACAAAGTAATTCCTGAAGCGACAGTTAAAGAAGTTGTAACACACGGCAGGTTCCCGTATCTTAGTTTTCCAAGAAAATACAACAAAAGCGATATAAAAAAAGCAATGAATGCTATGGAAAAAATGGGTATTTCACAATACTCCGACACAAAGGTATGCGAATTATCGGGTGGATTAAGACAAAAAGTATATATTGCAATGGCACTGTGCCAAGATACTGATACAATTCTGTTTGATGAGCCTACAACATATCTTGACATTTCACAACAGTTAAAAATGAACGAGATTTTTAAAGAATTAAAACAAAGCGGAAAATCGGTTGTGTGTGTAATACACGATATAATTACGGCACTTAAGATATCAGATGAAATTGTCGTAATGAACAGCGGAAAAATAATAATGAAATCAACTCCAAAAGAAATACTTGAAAGCGGAACTATCAAAAATGTATTTGGAATTGAAATCGGCTCAATTGGAAATGAGTATTTTTACAAACAAAAAGGCATCTTTTAAAGATGCCTTTTTGATTATATTAAATTAATTAGTATGCCGAGTACCGCCGATATTATTATAAGTGTTATCGTTCCCAACTTTTTATTAAAAATCTTTTTATAGCCAAAATATACGCCTGTAATGATTAACAGTGTAATTGATGCTTTTAAGTTGAACGAAAACTCATTAATATTTGTAAAACCGATTGATTTTAGCAAAAGCATAACACCAGTTGATAAAATCAAAGCTACAATTACAGGTTTAACACCTGTCATAAATCCTTTAAAAAAGCGATTTTTGGTAAGATTTTTTAAAAGCGAAGCGATAAGTAAAATAATAATAAAAGCAGGAAGCACTACGCCAAGCGTTGCAAGAATACTTCCAAGCAGATCTCCTTTGATTGAACCAATATATGTTGCCATATTTACAGCGATAGGTCCGGGAGTTGATTCACAAACACCAATAAAATCAAAGAATTCACTTTCTGTAAGCCAGCCGTACTTGAGTACTGTTTCCTTTATAAGCGGAATCATTGCATAACCGCCACCAAAAGTGAAAAGACCTATTTTAAAAAATTCATAAAAAAGAGTAAGATGAATCATTTTATCTCCTCCTTATTTGAATAAAGTACTATACCAAGCATTCCGCCAATCAAAATAAATATAATAGAACTAAATGAAATATTAAATATATTAAAAAGAATAATTGCAAAAAATACAACTGAAAATACAGTGAGGGGGATTGTCTTTTTAGGAACCTTTTTAAACATATTCATTCCTGCTTTAATAATAAGAAATGCAACAGCACATTTAATACCAAAGAAAGCATTGGCTACATATTTGTTTGTCATAAATTTATCAAGAAACAAAGAAATTATAAATATAATTATCATCGAAGGCAAAATAACACCGAGTGTTGCAAAAACACTGCCCAAAAATCCTTTTTTCTTATAGCCTACAAAAGTTGCCATGTTTATCGCAATTGGGCCGGGAGTTGATTCTGCAATCGCAATAATTTCAAGAAGCTCATCGTCGGTAAGCCAATTGAATTTATCAACGACCTGCTCTTTTATCTGGGCAATCATTGCATAGCCGCCGCCAAATGTAAAAAGACCTATTTTGAAAAATGTCAAAAAAAGTTTGAGTAACATTATTATTCCTCCGTCTCATTAAAATCTATCTGCTCATTATCATCACACAAGTCGCGGTAAAAAGCGGTTTTTGCAGCACTTATATAAGGATTAAGCCATAAAACACCTATGCCAAATGTAAATATACAAAGTATTGCCCAACCCAAAAAACTAAATTCCAGACAAAACAATCTGAATCGGTTACCCTTCATCATAGACTTTGACAATTTAAGAGCTTGTGTCGGAGTAACATCAGGATTTTCTGCCAATATATAATTTGTGAGAGCGTAGTTATAATACGCAATAATCCCAAAAACAAATAAGAATATTGAAAGAAAAAGTATTATAACCCATTTTATAAGCGTAGTTAAAACAATGGTTGTATAGTTAGAAAAATGCAAAAACAAATCACCGATTGACATAAATTTACCATCAACCAATTTGAGATTATAAGTTGCATAACCAACCGCAATAATACTACCTACAAATAGAGAAAGTGCAAAAGCAGCCAGAATTGCATTTAAGTTTAAAAGAGTAAAAACATTTAAATCTTTGTCGACCTCAATTGTAGCACTAAAACCGTTTATTCCTCCAAGTACAGATGCAACAAAACCAACTCCGATTGCCCCAGCCCACTTATCAGTTAATGCCTGTCTTGCAACAATGCGAAAAAAACTTGAATTTTTCATTATAATATTCCTTTAATTTTTATCCAATTGATTATATAATATATTTAACGCTATATCAAGAAAAAATTTTTTAAAAATTTGTGACCAAACTATTTTTTGGTGCGTTTACAGTATAGGAGGGTAAGTTAGTGAGCATATTGAGTCATAAAAAAACAGATGTTGCTGCGGTGTATGATAAATATGCAAATCTCCTGTACAGAGTTGCACTGACTCACGTCAGATGTGAAGAAGATGCACAAGACATAATACAGGACGTATTTGCAAAATACATTACCGCCTCCCCTGTCTTTAATGATGACGAGTATGAACGCGCATGGTTTATAAGAGTTACTGTAAACCGATGCCGCGACATACTAAGGCGTAATAAGCTAAGAAATCATTTACCGATTGATGATTATACTCACACGCTTGAAGATAAATCAAACGATAATTCTTCAATGAAAAGTGAGATCATTTCTACGCTTAATGCTTTACCAGAAAAATATAAAACCGTCATTGTCCTTCATCATTTTGAAGATTTAACGGTTGAACAAACGGCAAAAGCACTGGGTCTTTCGGTATCAGCGGTGAAAATGAGACTTTCACGCGGACGGGAACAATTAAAAATAATTTTAGAAAAGGAGGCTATACAATGATTGATAATAATATCAAGAGTGCATACAAAAGCATCAGCGCACCAAAAGAGTTAAGAGAAAAAATAATTACTCTTGGTAACAACACAAAAAAACAATCAAATCATAAATACATTTTGCAGATTGCAACACTTGCTGCGTGTTTTGTATTGGTTATTGCAGTATTTGCGTTTATGCCCTTAAATCGCAATACTGAAATATTAATAGACGGTCAGACAATAACTGATTCGCCTGTTACACTGTACGGTGCAAACACAGCACAGCTTGTAAACGTTCGCACCCAACAAACAGTTACTGTTCCAATAAGTATTGACGCAAGGAGCTCTACCGACATACTTGCATCAAGCGGAACATTGGTCATAACCGATATAAAAACAGGTAACATTATAATGACCGATACAAAGTACACAACCAATAAAAAGGTTAGTATTTTATGGCAAAACGATATGCCCGACAGCGATGCTGTTTATGATATGACTGTAAAAACAAAAAAAGAATGCTACACAATTACCCTCAAATATCAAAAATCAACAGACACACGTACAGTAACCTGTACAAAAACAAACTAAAGGAGAAATCACAATGAAAAAAATTATTGCACTTTTACTCGCTGTTATGATGCTCGTTTCAATCGCATCATGCGGTAACACAAACGACACAAACACAGACACAAACACAGACGGTCAGGTAAATGAAAACGTAAATGACGAAACAAACGCTGACACTAACACAGATGCAAACACAGACACAAACACAGATGGAGAAACACTCGGTCAGACTCTTGCAAAAGACTTTAAAGACCGTGTAGGTGCAGATAGCACACTTTCTGCACAGGCTATTGCTGATGAACTCGTTAAAAACCCCGTTCTTCAGTTTGGTCCTGCTGTTATGCCCATTGAAGAAGGTCTTCTCACAGGTTTTGATAACGCTGAAATCAAAGGCTTTAAAGAAGGCGTTATGTTTGCTCCCATGATTGGTACAATTCCTTTTGTTGGTTATGTTTTTGTACTTGAAGACGGTACTGACATTGAAGGTTTTAAAACAACTCTTTCAGATAATGCAAATATGAGATGGAATATTTGCACAGAGGCTGAAGAAAAAGTTGTTGAGAATGTTGGAAACACTGTATTTTTCCTTATGTGCCCCAAATCTTTAGAAGCATAATTGATTAAATATTTAATTAAGGGCGCGGTATAATCCGCGCCCAAGTTTTTTAAAGGAGATTAAAATGCTGTTTTCAGGGTTACCGTTTTTATATTACTTTTTACCAATAATTCTAATTTTATATATAATTGCGCCAAAAAAGCTAAAAAACAGTGTTTTGCTTTTATCAAGCCTTGTTTTTTATGCTTGGGGCGAACCAAAATATGTATTTTTGATGATTACATCAATCCTTTTAGGATATGTATTGGGGTTGCTGATAGAAAAATTTTCCAACACTAATTTATCAAAAGTATTCTTGGTACTTTCTATTATCACAAGCATAGGTATGCTTGGATATTTTAAATACTCTGATTTTTTTATAAGCAATTTCAACACAGTAACCGGTCTGTCTGTTCCTCTTTTAAAGATTGCTCTGCCAATTGGAATCAGTTTTTACACGTTCCAGTTACTCAGCTACACAATTGACGTATACAGAAAAGACGTCCCTGCACAAAAGAACATTATAACGCTTGCAACTTATATAGCACTTTTTCCACAACTTATTGCAGGTCCTATCGTAAGGTATTCAGACATCGAAGCACAACTCACTCATAGAAAACACACTGTTTCAAAAACTGCTGACGGAATTAAAAGATTTATATGCGGTCTTTCAAAAAAAGTACTTATTGCAAATGCTCTCGGAGAATTATGCGATATATTTAAAGATAGCAATGAGAAAACTGTTGTTTTTTACTGGGTTTACGGAATAGCATTTTCACTTCATATATATTTTGATTTTTCAGGCTACAGTGATATGGCTATTGGTCTTGGTAAATTATTTGGTTTCGATTTTATGGAAAACTTTAATTATCCATATATTTCAAAAAGTATAACGGAATTTTGGAGAAGATGGCATATTTCCCTCGGCTCCTGGTTCAGAGATTATGTATATATCCCAATGGGTGGAAACAGAGTGTCAAAACTCAAATGGTTCAGGAACATTTTTGTCGTATGGTTTTTAACAGGTTTCTGGCACGGTGCAGCGTGGAATTTTATAATTTGGGGTCTGTACTTTGCGCTGTTTTTACTTGCGGAAAAACTGTTTTTATCAAAAATACTTGATAAGACAAAGGTAACAAGGCATGTTTACGTTTTATTCTTTGTTATGGTCAGCTTTATTATTTTCAATGCAGCTGATATAAGTGAAGCATTTTCGTATATCGTAGGGCTTTTTGGAATAGGTGTAAGCGAAATAATTTCTGCATCAACAATTTACTATTTAAAGAGTTATGCATTTATACTTATGCTTGGTTTTATCGGTGCTACTCCCCTACCCAAAACTATTTATAATAAAATCAAAGAAAGCAAAGCGGTATATGTTATACAGCCGATTGTTATTGCAGTTTTGCTTATTGTAATTACTGCGTATCTTGTTGACGGATCCTTCAATCCGTTCTTATATTTCAGATTTTAAAAGGAGGCGTTATAATGATAAAAAAACTAAAAGATATTGCTATAATTGTCATACCAACGCTTACCCTTTTTGCACTTACAATCACATGTTGGTTTAAGCCGATTACAAAGTATTCAGAAAGCGAAAGACGTGTACTTGAAACATTTCCAACGCTTAATGTGCAAACTATTGTAAACGGCGAATTTATGAAAAAGTTTGAAAGTTATACGCAGGACCAGTTCCCGCTTCGCGACAGTTTCAGAACAATTAAGTCGTTCAGTGTTTTGAATATTTTTAATCAAAGCGACAACAACGATATCTTTATAAAAAACGGATATCTTGCAAAACTCGAGTACCCGATAAATAAAAATATGATTGTCAATGCTGCAAACAAGTTTGAATATCTATATAATAAGTATCTTGACAAAAGCAACGATGTTTATTTGTCGGTGATACCCGATAAAAATATATTCTTATCGGATATGTCGATTGATTTTAATGAGTTTGTCAAAGAACTCACAAGCAAGACTCAGTATATGGAATATATTGATATTTTTGATTTACTGTCAATTGACGATTATTACAAGACTGATACGCATTGGAAACAAGAAAGCATAATTGATATTGCAAAAAGACTTGCTGATAAAATGGGTGTTAACATAGATACCGAGTTTAAAGAAAACATTTTAACAAACAAGTTTAACGGTGTGTACACGGGACAGATTGCACTACCTGTAAAGCCTGATACATTGAAGTATCTTACATCAGATGCTATTGACAACTGTATTGTTACAAGTTACGACACAGGTATTGCAAAAGAAAAAAAGATTTATGACACAAGTCTTGCAAACAGCCGAGACCCCTATGAAATGTTTGTAGGTAGTTCGGACTCACTGATTACTATTGAAAACCACAACGTAAAAACCGATAAGCATCTTATTATGTTCAGGGATTCTTTCGGAAGCAGTATCGCTCCCCTCTTCGTTGACGGATACGCTAAAATCACACTGATTGACATAAGATATATAAACCCCGATATGCTTGGACAGTTTGTAGATTTCGAAAACGCAGACATTCTATTCTTGTATAGTACCCTTGTACTGAATATCAGTATGTCGTTTAA
>JAZKZG010000107.1:0-5488 GCA_045612565.1 Eubacteriales bacterium | reverse complement strand
TGCATTGGTGTCCAGCTGTCTCCATTATCATTTGATGTTGTAAAATATACAAAATCGTCAAGTAATCCGCCTGTCTCGGGATTGCCAAGCGGTAAGCTTTCGTCTTCGCGTATATAAGCATAACCGATAGCACCGATTTTGCCATCCGGAAGTGTTGTTATTTTGCAGTAATCTGTAATTTTAGGTGTAAGATCGCTTTTGTCAAACATAGCGCGTGGTTCACTCCAGGTTTTACCGCCATCGGTACTTTTGGAAATGTATGTTGCGCCGTCAACACTTTCAAAAGCCTGACCGATTGCGTGAGAAGCAAGTATTGTTCCGTTTTTACACTCACAAAGCCACGGAAACGCACTCTGACGACTGCATAACTGCGGTAGCGGATTTTCGTATATTATTGATGACCATAATGTTTTCATAAAAATTATCTCCAATCAAATTTTAAAAAATTATAACACAGCAAAATAAATCACTCAATAACTAAATAAGACATTTTTTGTTTTGAATGTATTTTTTTATGATATAGGGAAAAATAATATAAAAACTTGTTGGAGAAAAAATAATGGGTAAAAAAACAGGACATACACTAAAATTTGATAAACGTATAAATATTATAAGTTATGCAAATGTAGTCGGTAAGTTCGAGGGTGAGGGACCAATGTCAAAATACTTTGATATGATTGTAAACGACGAGTATTTTGGCGAAAAGACCTATGAAAAGGCTGAGACCAAACTGCAAAAGACCGCTCTTGACCTTGCACTTCAGAAATCACTTTTAAAAAAGACTGAGCTTGATGTTATTGCATCGGGCGATCTTTTAAATCAATGTATGTCATCGTGCTACAGTGTACGTGACTCGGGTGTGCCATATATTGGTCTTTTCGGTGCTTGCTCGACGATGACTCTGTCTACAATTGTTGCGTCTCTTTCTATAGAAAGCGGATTCTCACAGTATGCCGCAGGAATAACATCGTCACATTTTTGTACAGCAGAGCGTCAGTTCAGACAGCCTCTTGAATATGGCGGTCAGCGAACTCCGTCGGCACAACGGACAGTAACAGCAGGTGCATCGGTAATTGTTGGTACAAAGCACAGTAAAGTATATATTGACAGTATAACAATCGGCAGTGTAATTGATTACCTTGTGTCCGATGCAAACAATATGGGTGCGGCAATGGCACCATCTGCCTGCGATACTTTGTGTAGATTTTTTAGTGATACAGGGACATACCCCGATGAATACGATTTGATTTTAACAGGTGACTTGGGAGCAGTCGGCAGTTCAATTTTAATCGATATGACAGCTGAACAGGGTTATAACATAAAAAAACAGTATAATGACTGCGGACTTATGATATTTGATAATAAAACACAGGATACACATGCGGGCGGGTCAGGATGTGGTTGCAGTGGAGCGATTCTCACGGGTTATGTTTTACCAAAATTAAACACAGGTGAACTGAAAAATGTATTGTTTATGTCAACAGGCGCTCTTATGAGCCCTACTGCATCAATGCAAGGAGAAAGCATCCCCGGTGTTGCACATCTTATGTATTTAAGGAGTGATTCTTAATGGAATATTTATATACATTTATTATTGGCGGAATTATCTGCACTATCGGTCAGATTTTAATTGATAAAACCAAACTCACACCTGCAAGAATTGTAGTGCTTTTTGTAGTGCTTGGTGTTGTGTTTACAGGCGTTGATCTTTATGAGCCACTTGTTAAGTTTGCAGGCGCGGGTGCAACAGTCCCCATCACAGGCTTTGGCTATTCACTTGCAAAAGGTGTTGAAGCAGCAATAAAAGAAATGGGCTTTTTAGGTATATTTGTTGGCGGTCTCAAAGCCACCGCAGGCGGAATTACTGCTGCAATTCTATTTGGATATATCTTTTCTGTACTGTTTAACTCAAAAATGAAATAATACACTTGAAATTTAAAAAACTTTATGTTAATATATTTTTAATATGAGAAAGACTGTGATGGAGACAGTAGCCTGATTGCAAAAGTCTAAGCGAGCGGGGGAGGGTGTAAGCCCCGTACATATAGCGTCTGTGTGAAAATCACTCCTAAGTTGCGGATTGAAAATTGCAGTAAATCTTGCCGGGTTATTCGCCGTTATCCGAATGGTGCATGTCAGTGTGCTGTAATAGGTGGTTTACAATTTTTGCTGTTGTCCTGTTATGGATAACAGCTTTATTTTTTTGGAGGTAGAATATGTACAACGAAGTTCCGACAAATATGAATTTTGTTGACCGAGAGAAAAAAATCGAAAAATTCTGGGTCGAAAAAGATATTTTCGGCAAAAGTATCAATTCAAAATCAAAGGCAGAGCCGTATGTGTTTTATGATGGTCCGCCTACTGCAAACGGCAAGCCGCACATCGGCCACGTTTTAACACGTGTTATAAAGGATATGATTCCGCGTTACCGTACAATGAAAGGCTACATGGTACCGCGTAAGGCTGGCTGGGATACCCATGGCCTTCCTGTTGAACTCGAGGTTGAAAAGATGCTCGGTCTTGATGGTAAAGAACAAATCGAGCAGTACGGTCTTGAGCCGTTCATTTCATACTGTAAAGAAAGCGTTTGGAAATATAAGAGTATGTGGGAGGACTTTTCGCGTACTGTCGGCTTTTGGGCTGATATGGAAAACCCTTATGTTACATACCATAACGACTTTATTGAGTCGGAGTGGTGGGCTCTCAAAAAGATTTTTGATAAGGGTCTTCTTTATAAAGGCTTCAAAATCGTACCTTATTGCCCTCGTTGCGGAACTCCGCTTTCGTCACACGAGGTAGCACAGGGCTATAAAAACGTAAAAGAGCGCTCGGCAGTTGTCCGCTTTAAAGTAATTGGTGAGGATGCATATTTCCTTGCTTGGACCACAACCCCGTGGACACTTCCCAGTAACACTGCTCTTTGTGTAAACCCCGATGTTGAATATGTTAAGGTAAAAGCAGCAGACGGTTTTGTATATTACCTCGCAGCAGCTCTTGCTGACACAGTTCTTTCAAAACTCGCAACTGATGATACTCCCGCTTACGAAGTTGTTGAAACATACATTGGTTGTGACCTTGAGTACAAAGAATATGAGCCGCTTTTCGATTTTGTAAAACCCGTTTGCGAAAAGCAGAACAAAAAAGCTCACTTTATCACTTGTGATAACTATGTTACAACAGGCGATGGTACAGGTATTGTTCACATTGCTCCCGCATTTGGTGAAGATGACGCTAATGTTGGCAGAAAATATGACCTGCCTTTCGTTCAGTTTGTTGACGGAAAGGGTGAACTCACTGAAGAAACTCCATATGCAGGTCTTTTTGTAAAGGATGCCGATCCCAAGGTCCTTGTTGATCTTGACAAAGCAGGGCTTCTTTTTGACGCTCCCAAGTTCGAACATGACTACCCGTTCTGTTGGCGCTGTGACACTCCTCTTATCTACTATGCAAGAGAGTCATGGTTTATCAGAATGACCGATGTTCGCGACGATCTTATTAAAAACAATAACACAATCAACTGGATTCCCGAAAGCATCGGTAAGGGCCGTTTCGGTGACTGGCTTGAAAACGTTCAGGACTGGGGTATCTCTCGTAACAGATACTGGGGTACGCCTCTAAATATCTGGGAATGTGAGTGTGGTCATCGTCACGCAATCGGCAGTATTGAGGAACTTAAATCAATGTCAGATAACTGTCCTGATGATATTGAACTTCACCGTCCTTTCATTGATGCTGTAACAATCAAGTGCCCCCACTGCCAAAAACAGATGAAGCGCGTTCCCGAGGTTATCGACTGTTGGTTCGACTCTGGCTCAATGCCGTTTGCACAACATCATTATCCATTTGAAAACAAGGAACTTTTTGAGTCACAATTCCCCGCAGACTTTATTTCAGAAGCTGTTGATCAGACACGTGGTTGGTTCTATTCGCTTCTTGCTATTTCAACACTTATTTTCGATAAAGCTCCATTCAAAAACGTAATCGTTCTCGGTCACGTTCAGGATGAAAACGGTCAGAAGATGTCAAAATCAAAGGGTAACGCTGTTGATCCGTTTGAAGCGCTTGAAACCTATGGTGCAGACGCTATCCGTTGGTATTTCTATACAAACTCAGCACCTTGGCTTCCCAACAGATTCTACGGTAAGACGGTTGTCGAAGGTCAGCGTAAGTTTATGGGTACACTCTTTAACACTTATGCTTTCTATGTTCTCTATGCAAACATAGATAAATTCGATCCCACAAAATATAACCTTGACGATTGCAAACTCACCGTAATGGATAAGTGGCTGCTTTCACGTCTTAATACAATGGTGGGAGAGGTTGACAAAAACCTTGAAAACTATAAAATTCCCGAGGCTGCACGTGCTCTTCAGGATTTTGTTGACGAACTTTCAAACTGGTATGTCCGCCGCGGTCGTGAGCGTTATTGGGTACAGGGCGAAACAGACGATAAGACTGCCGCTTATATGACCCTTTACACAGCGCTTGTAACAACCGCTAAGGCTGCAGCGCCTATGATTCCGTTTATGACAGAGGATATCTATCAGAATATCGTTTGCAACGTTGATAAGACTGCGCCCGAAAGTATTCACCTTTGCGATTTCCCCGAAGTTCAAGAAAAATACATCGATAAAAATCTCGAGTATAGTATGGAAAAACTTCTCGAAATCGTTGTTCTCGGACGTGCCGCGCGTAACGGTTCAAACATCAAAAACAGACAGCCTCTTGCAACTATGTTTGTAAAAGCAGAAAAAGCGCTTGATGATGTTTATGTTGAGATAATCGCAGACGAGCTTAATATTAAAAACGTTGAGTTTACTGATAATGTTGACGGCTTTGTATCGTATGCATTCAAGCCTCAGCTTAAAACTGTTGGTCCTAAATACGGTAAGTTCCTCGGTGCAATCCGTGAAGCTCTTGCAAATGTTGACGGCACACAGGCAAAACAGACTCTCGATAGCGAGGGCGCACTCAAGTTTAACTTTGACGGCAACGAAGTAGTTCTCACTGTGGAAGACTTACTTATTGATACAGTTCAAAAAGAGGGCTTCTTCACACTTTCGGATAAGGGCGTAACCGTTGCTCTTGACACGACACTTACAAAAGAACTCGAGGACGAGGGCTTTGTTCGTGAACTTATTTCAAAAATCCAGACAATGCGTAAAGAAGCAGGCTTTAATGTTACTGACCATATTGATATTACAGTTATGGGAAGTGACAAAATAGCTGAAGTTGTAAATGCAAAGGCATCTGATATTTCAGGTGATACACTTGCAGACAGCATCGCAGTTGCAACTCCTTGCGGCTATACAAAATCGTGGAATATAAACGGCGAAACCGTTGAACTTGGCGTTCAAAAAAAATAATTTTTAAATAGGCTCCCTCTTATGAGGGAGCTTTTTTGTTAAAAATCACTTGTCAAGAATACAAACGGAGTGTATACTAAATATGTATACGGCAACAGGCTAATTGTTATAGAAATTTTAAA
>JAZKZG010000106.1:0-4795 GCA_045612565.1 Eubacteriales bacterium | reverse complement strand
AGTTTAATATTCCGTCAAAAGCATTTGTTGTTGTAATTTTTTTAATATCAAAATTTTCAATATACTCGTATAAATAGATTAATATTTTTTCAATATTTCCGATATCGTTTGAGGTCTTTATATTGTTAAAATATTTCCTTATATCATTTATAATATTAGGGAAAGTGTTTGTTATAGTTTTAATTTGTGTGTATAGAGTGGTTGTGAGCAATGTTATAATACATACAGACAAAACTATAACAATTAAAATGCAAATTACAGATGCTATAGAACGTTTGAGTTTAATTTTCTTATTTAAAATTTGTACCGTTGGTTCAACAATATAACATAGTCCAATTGCGATAATGAAGGGAAAAATTATTGGAAAAACATACTTTAAAGAAACATAACAAATCAATAATATGGCAATTATGTATGCAATATTAATAATAAATGTTGTTTTTTTGTTAATAAAACTGTTATTCATTTATAAATTAACCTTTCTTTTAATAATTTACTTGATTATTAAAAATATATATGTTAAAATGTACTTCGTTCAAACACATTTGTTTGTATCTCAAAAACAAAGGGTGATAATTATGAATGATAAATATTACATAATTAAAAAGGATGTTTTGCCCGAAGTATTTGAAAAAGTGGTGTATGCAAAGCAACTTCTTTTTTCAAATCAGTGTAAAACTGTGAATGAAGCAACAAAGATTGCTGGTATTTCAAGAAGTGCTTTTTATAAGTATAAAGATGATGTTTCGGTATATGTAGAAAAATTAAATCATCATATTTTAACACTTAATCTTATACTTAGCGATCAAAAAGGATTGCTGTCTAACTTGTTAACATTATTGTCAAATTACGGCGCTAGTATTCTTACAATTAATCAAAATATTCCATCTGACGATATTGCATCGGTATCTGTTTCTATGACCACGCAAGAGCTTACTTGTTCAACAGAAGACCTTATTGCTGCCATTAAAAATACCGATGGTATATTAAAGGTTGATATTGTTACAAAAGAGTGAAGGGAGATATAAAATGAAAATCGCAGTTTTAGGTTACGGTACAGTCGGTAGCGGTGTTGTTGAACTAATGCATATGAACCCCGAGCAAATTAAACAAAACACCGGTAAACAAATTGATATCAAATATATACTTGATATCCGTGATTTTAATGACAGTCCGTATGCCAATCTTTTTACAAAAGATTTTGACCAGATTTTAAATGACAAAGAAGTTGAGGTTGTTGTTGAGGTTATAGGTGGTCTTGAACCCGCTTATACTTTTGTTAGCAAATCTCTTGAAGCAGGCAAAAGCGTCGTTACATCAAATAAAGAACTTGTGTCTGTTTACGGCGATAAACTTCTTAAAATCGCCAGAGAAAAGAACGTTAACTTTTTATTTGAGGCTTCAGTCGGTGGCGGTATTCCGATTATTCGTCCGATGGGTCAATGTCTTTCGGCAAATAAAATTAATTCAGTTGCTGGTATATTGAACGGAACAACAAATTTTATTTTAACTAAAATGATTAATGAGGGCTGGTCGTTTGATGATGCTCTTAAAAACGCTCAGAAGTTAGGCTATGCTGAAGCTGATCCTACAGCTGATATTGAGGGTATTGATACATGCAGAAAAACATCAATTCTCGCATCATTGGCATTTGGTTCACATATTGCACCCGAAAAAGTAAAAACAACTGGAATTACAAAAGTATCTCTTGAAGATATGGTTCGTGCTGATAAGCTTGGATATGCAATCAAACTTCTTGGTGTTGTTAAAAAACAGAATGATTCATTATCAATTGTTGTTTCACCTTTCTTTGTAGAAAAGTCAAATCCACTTTCGGGTGTTCAAGACGTATTTAATGCTATCTTGGTTGACGGAAATGCAGTTGGTGTTTCAATGTTCTATGGTAGGGGAGCTGGTAAACTTCCCACTGCATCTGCTGTTGTTGCTGATGTTATGGACTGTGCAAAACACGACAGTACTCGTAAAGATATCTTCTGGACAGAAGCAAATGAATCTGTATGCATAACTGATGATATTTGTTGTAAACGCTACATTAGATTTTCTGAAACTGTTGATGCAAAAGAACTTCAAAATATTTTCTCTGATTCTGAAATTATTTTTGATAACAATACAGTTGAAGTTATCACTGCAGAAAATGATAAAAAATCATTTGAAAACAAACTTGATAAAGTATATAATGCTTTTGGTATAAAACCTGATGCAACATATATGTTGTTTAACTTATAAATTTTTTAGAAAAATGGTGATATAAATGGGATTAATTGTTCAAAAATTCGGCGGTTCTTCTGTTGCCAATGCCGAAAGAATCAAAAATGTTGCTGAAATAGTAACTGACACATACAAAAAAGGTAATGATGTGATTGTTGTTGTTTCTGCTCAAGGCGATACAACAGATGATTTTATTGAAAAAGCACGGGAAATTAATTTAAAACCTTCTAAAAGAGAAATGGATGTTCTTTTGTCAGCAGGTGAGCAGATTTCAATGTCACTTCTTGCAATGGCTATCGAAAACCTCGGTTTTCCTGTGATTTCATTAACAGGATGGCAGGTTGGTATTCAAACTGATTCAAACTATTCATCAGCAAAAATACGTAAAGTCGAAACCGAAAGACTTTTGATGGAACTTGACAGACATAATATTGTTATTGTTGCAGGTTTCCAAGGCATTAATAAATATGATGATATCACAACTTTGGGAAGAGGCGGGTCTGATACAACTGCTGTTTCTATTGCAGCGGCACTTAAAGCCGATGCTTGTCAGATTTTCACTGATGTTGATGGTGTATATAGCGCTGACCCACGTAAAGTTGAAAACGCTGTTATGCTTAAAGAAATCTCATATGATGAGATGCTTGAACTTGCTTCGTGTGGTGCGCAGGTTCTTCATAACAGAAGTGTTGAAATGGCAAAAAAATATAATGTAACTCTTGAGGTATTGTCTAGCTTTAGCAGACGACCGGGTACCCAAGTAAAAGGAGGAAGTTTAGTGGAAAAAATGTTAGTTAGCAGTGTTGCAAAGGATTGTGACGTTGCAAGAATTGCTGTTATTGGTGTTAAGAATGAGCCTGGTGTTGCATTTAAAATGTTTTCACTTTTGGCTAAAAAAGGCGTTAATGTTGATATTATTCTTCAGTCAATCGGTAGAGATTCGACCAAAGATATTTCATTTACAACAAAGTTATCATCACTCGATGATGCGCTTGAAACATTAAAAGAAAATATGGCTATGTTTGGGGCAAAAGATATTGTGTATGATACATCAATTGCAAAGATATCAATTGTTGGTGCAGGTATGACAAACAATGCCGGCGTTGCTGCAAAGATGTTTGAAGCTCTTTATGATGCGCACATCAATATCCATATGATTTCAACAAGTGAAATCAAAGTATCGGTTCTTATCGATAAAGAACTTGCAGACATTGCTGTAAGTACAATTCACTCTAAATTTATTGATAGATAATTTTTAAGCGGTATATGAAAATATACCGCTTAATTCACATATAATGTTATCAAGGTGATTTTTATGTTAAATGTTTTAAGTAATTTCTTTGATAACTTTATGTTTTTGATTTTGTTTATATCAAACGGAAATTCTTTTCCAAAACCGTTGACATATGAACAAGAACAATATTATCTTGAAAAATACCAAAAAAACGGTGACATCGAAGCGAAAAATATTCTTATTGAACGTAATTTAAGATTGGTTGCTCACATTATTAAAAAATACTATGCTGCATCAAATGAACAAGATGATCTAATTAGTATCGGTACAATTGGTCTTATTAAAGGCATAACTTCTTATAAACAGGCAAAAGGTACAAAACTTGCAACATATGCCGCAAGATGTATTGAAAACGAAATACTGATGTATTTTAGATCTCAAAAGAAGACTCAAGGTGAAATGTTTATCAGTGATCCTATTGATACTGATGAAGATGGAAATTCAATTACATACATGGATATAGTGTGTAGTGATGATGATTTTGCAGAAAATATTGATCTTAAAATTAACACACAAAAACTCTATAAGTTTATAGAAGATCTGGATCAACGAGAAAAAATGATTATAACGTTAAGATACGGTTTATATAATACAAAACCGCTTACTCAAAGTGAGGTTGCGAAAAAGATAGGCATTTCGCGAAGTTACGTTTCGAGAATAGAAAAAAAGGTTTTAGATTCACTTAAACATAAATTTAATGAAAGTAATACAGAAAAAAATGCTCGAAATACATAAAATTAAAGATATTGAAATAATAAAACAACTTGCAAATGAAGCCAAAATAGAGTATACTGAAGAAGATATATTTTTGGCATCTATGCAAAATGATGAAATAGTTGATTACTTATGCTATAAGCAACTCAAAAACAATTATATAGTTACATATATTTCTGAAAAATCAAATGATTTTCAAATTATTTTTGGACTTGTAAAAACATTATTATTTTTGGCGGATTTGGCAAAAATAGATAGTGTAACATTGCCTATTTATTGTGAAAGAGTTGCCAAGGCAATTGGCTTTACACTCACTGATTCATACTATGAGATGAAATTGATTGACTATCAATCAAAATGCGGTGGATGTTGCAATTAAGGGAGAAAGAATAATGTCAAAATTAACTGAAAAAAAGCTTTTTTTGCTTGATATGGATGGAACAATTTATCTTGGAGATCAAATTTTTGATGGAACGCTAGATTTTCTACAATGGGTAAAAGACCATGGCGGTAGATATATGTTTTTAACAAATAACTCGTCTAAAAGCGTTGATAAAT
>JAZKZG010000105.1:0-12383 GCA_045612565.1 Eubacteriales bacterium | reverse complement strand
AGGTCTTAACAAGAACTTACCTGAAAACGCTATTGACTGGCTCGGCAATCCTTGGGATGCTTCTAAGTTCAACAAGGCAGATAAGTCTACCTATGCTGCTCATCCGAACTCAAGATTTACAGCACCTGCTAAGAACTGTCCTTGCATTTCTCCTGAATTTGATAAGGGCGAAGGCGTTCCAATTTCTGCAATCATCTTCGGTGGCCGTCGTGCTAAGTGCGCTCCGCTCGTATATCAATCAAAGGATTGGGTTAACGGTGTATTCGTAGGCTCTACAATGGCTTCTGAAACAACCGCAGCTGCTGCAGGCGCAGTTGGTGTAGTTCGTCGTGACCCGATGGCTATGCTTCCTTTCTGTGGCTACCACATGGGCGACTACTTCGCACACTGGCTCGAGATGGGCAAAAAGCTCGGCGACAAGGCTCCCAAGATCTTCAACGTTAACTGGTTCAGAACCGATGACGAAGGCAACTTCATCTGGCCCGGCTTTGGCGACAATATGCGTGTTCTCAACTGGATCATCGACCGTTGCGAAGGCAAGGCAGACGCTGTTGAGACACCTATCGGCTTTGTTCCGCGTGCAGAGGACATTGACCTTACTGACCTCGACTTTGATATCGAAACACTCAAGTCAATTCTTGAAGTTGATAAGGACATCTGGACACAAGAAGCAGCTGAAATCGAAGAGCACTACAAAAAGTTTGGCGACAGACTTCCTGAAGAGCTCAAAAATCAGCTTGCAACTCTTAAGGCTAACCTTAAATAATAAATTTCAGCCATACAGCAAAAACTGTATGGCTGATTACATATAAAGGAAAATTATGAGAATTTTAATTATTCGCCACGGTGACCCAAACTATGATATTGATGGGCTTACAGACAAGGGCAAAATCGAAGTGCAGGCTCTCTCAGAGTTTTTGCAAAACGAAAAAATAGACAAAATTTACTGTTCAACACTTGGACGTGCGCGTCTTACCGCACAGCCTACCCTCGAAAAAAAGGGAATGGACGCCACCTACTGCGAGTGGCTGAGGGAGTTTAATTATGAAAAAATTATACTTCCGTACAAGGACGAGCCGTGGGGATGTTGGGACCTTTGGCCCGAATTTGTAAACAAATATCCCGAACTTTACACACCCGAATGGTACAATGCCGATTTTATAAAGGCATCGGGTATCAAGGCGGCGTATGACGAGGTGTGCAAGCAGTTTGACGCGGTGCTTAAAGAGCACGGCTACGAGCGGGACGGCTTTAACTACAAGGCTGTCCGCCCCAACCACGACACCATCGCTTTTGTGTGCCATTTTGGACTGACTGCAGTTTTGCTTTCGCATATCCTTAACTGTCCGCCCTATTCGCTGTGGCAACACACAGTCACCCTCACAACCTCGGTTACCACCCTCTACAGCGAGGAAAGACGCGAGGGCAACGCACTTTTCAGAGTGTGCGGTATGAGCGACCTTACGCATCTTTACGAAAAAGATATTGAGCCGTCGTTTTCGGGTCGCTTTTGCGAATGCTTTACCGACGATACAAGACACTAAAAAAAGACCCGTTTGGGTCTTTTTTTATAGAGTCAGGTTGTCAGTTAGCGTAAACTCGCCGCCAAGGCTTTTAAAAATATCCAAAAAATCGGGGTATCTTTTTAAAAGTCCGTCGATATCGCGAATAACCGTGTCGCCTTTTGTATATGTTGAAATAAGGATAAGTGCCAGCGCCATATACGGATGGTCGTTTGCAAAAAGCACCGCGTGGTCGGGCGATTTTTGAGGCCATAGCCACAAATCGTTGGAGTTAAACTCACATCGTACATTCAAAAGTCTTAAATTATCTATTATAAGTGATTGCAATTCCTGACACTTTTCAAAACCTATGATGCGTGTTTTACCCGTCGCAAACATTGCAAGAAGGGCTATCATAGGTGCAATCTGCGAGAAATCAGAGATATCAAACGTTGCGCCCTTTAACTTTCCTGCCTGTACGTTTACCGCGTCACCGCTGCGCTTGACAGTTGCACCGAAATTCTTTATAATATCTAAAACAACAACGCCGTTTTGCTGTGATGATGCGCTTAAGTTTTCACAGATTATTGACGAATCGAGCGCCGCACGTGCTAAAAACGCACCTGCAAAACTATAGTCGCCGCTGTAATTACCAATAAGCGGAGCCGAAAAACTACCACGGATATTTGATTTTTTTACAATTATATTCGACATATTTTTATTATAAACCAAACAAAAATATTTTTCAACAACCTATGGGGGCATTTATTTTGACAAATCTCATTTTAAAACTTTTTATAAAAAATGACACAGACAGCGCATCGGATTTCCGCACAAGATGCGGTACGGTGGGCGGTGCCGTAGGCATTGCCGTAAACCTTTTACTTGCACTTGCAAAGGCGGCAATAGGCATACTGTTTTCGAGTATTGCAACTGTTGCCGATGCAGTCAACAACCTAACCGACGCCGCATCAAGCGTTATCACTCTTGTCGGCTTTAAACTCGCCGCAAAAAAGCCTGATGAAGACCACCCCTACGGTCACGGCAGAATTGAATATATAAGCGGTCTTGTTATGGCATTCATCGTGCTGATGCTTGGTCTTATTCTCGCAAAAGATTCGGTTATGCAGATAATAAATCCGAAAGCAGTTGTTTTTTCATGGGTAGGCGTAATTGTGCTGTGCCTTGCAATTATAGGTAAACTGTGGCTTTCGGTTTTTTATAAAAAACTCAAAGATCTTACAGGCTCAGCAACATTTTCTGCCGCATCAGCCGACAGCAGAAACGATTGTTTAACCACCGCGGCAGTTCTCGTGTCACTTTTTATATTTAAATTATTCAATGTAAACATCGACGGCATCGCGGGTGCTTTGGTTTCAGTATTTATAATAGTATCGGGAGTAGGACTTATAAAAGAAACTCTTGACCCACTGCTCGGTCAACCGCCTGAGCCCGAGTTTGTTGAGGCGATGTATACGAAGGTTATGGGCTATGACGGTATTATCGGAATACACGACCTCGTTGTGCACAACTACGGTCCGGGACGCATATTTGCGTCACTGCACGCAGAGGTTGACGCATCGTCAGATATACTCGTAAGCCACGATCTCATTGACAATATCGAACGCGACTTTAAGTGCGACCTCGGCGTTGAAACGGTAATACACATCGACCCCGTAGTAACAAATGACCCGCACATAAACGAACTCAAATCCGCGGCAACAGAAATCCTTGCGGGTATTGACGAACGCCTCACTCTGCACGATTTCAGAGCAGTTACAGGCCCAACGCACACCAACATCATTTTTGATGTGGTATTGCCACAGGATATGTCGGCAAATGATGTAAAAAAACAATTTGACAATGCAATAAACGTACTTTATTCCGATGTAAACAGCGTTATTACCTTTGACAACAGTTATATATAAAATATATATTGACAATATTATTTTAAAAGTTATATAATATTAGAGGTAAAAAACACAAAGAGAGATGAGAGTGTACATTTAAACCGCTTGGTTTTGTGCGCTCTTTTTTTGTGCAAACTTTAATTAACGGAGGAAAAAACAATGGCAAAAAACAACATTGTAGATTGGAAAACAATCACAAACTTTGTAATTGACAGTTTTGTTGGTTACGGAATTCCCAGAGAGGATGCAGAAATCTGTGCTGACGTTCTTTTGGAGTCAGACAAAAGAGGTATTGAATCACACGGTGTAAACCGCTTTAAACCCGTTTATCTTGACAGAATCAAAGCAGGTATCCAAAACCCTGTTACAAACTTTGAAATAATTAAAGAAACTCCCACCACCGCAGTTGTTGACGGTCACGACGGTATGGGTCAGGTTATTGGCTACAAGGCTATGAAAATGGCTATCGACAAGGCTAAAGAGTATGGTATGGGCATGGTTGTTGTTCGTAACTCTTGCCACTACGGTATCGCAGGTTATTACACATCAATGGCAGCAAAGCACGGCTGTATCGGTATGACAGGTACAAACGCACGCCCTACAGTTGCTCCTACCTTTGGTGTTGAGGGTATGTTCGGTACAAACCCGCTCACACTCGGCGTTCCTACTGATGAAGATTTTGACTTCAACTTCGACGGCGCAACCTCAACCTACCAGAACGGTAAACTCGAGTACTACGCTCGTATCGGCAAAGATGCTCCTGCAGGTTCACTTATCGGTCTTGACGGTAAGGCTTATGAGGGCACATCTGCTGACGCTCTTAAAACAATGGCTCGTGGCGAGGCTGCTCTTTGCACACTCGGCGGACCCGGCGAAGAACAGTGCGGTTACAAAGGCTACGGCTTTGCAATGTTCGTAGAACTTCTTTCAGCAGTTCTTCAGGACGGTAACTACGGTAAAGCTCTTACAGGTCTTGGCGAAAACGGTGAAAAAGTTCCCTTCCACCTCGGTCACTTCTTTATTGCTATTGATACAGATCACTTCCTCGGCGAAGATGTTTGCCGTAAAAAAGCCGGTGAGATTCTCCGTGAAGTTCGTGGCGCTAAAAAAGCTCCCGATGCAGAAAGAATTTACACTGCAGGTGAAAAAGAGCATATGGTTCGTCTTGCACGTAAAGACGGTGTTCCGATAAACGAATCAGTTCAGGCTGAAATGGAAGCTGTTCGTGACGAGCTTAAACTCGACTACAAGTTCCCCTGGGAAGACTAATGACTATGGATATAAGACAGGAATCACTTAAAAAGCATTATGAGTGGGGCGGAAAAATCGAGGTTGTTTCTCGCGTTCCGATAAGCGATAAAATGGACCTCTCTCTTGCATACACCCCCGGTGTTGCAGAGCCATGCCTTGAAATACAAAAAGACTATAATAAATCATTCGATTTAACCCGCCGTTCAAACCTCGTTGCCGTTATTACCGACGGCACCGCGGTGCTCGGTCTTGGAGACATTGGTCCCGAGGCGGGTATGCCTGTTATGGAAGGTAAGTGTGCACTCTTTAAGGAGTTTGCAGACGTTGACGCGTTCCCGCTCTGCATACGTTCAAAGGATGTTGACGAGATCGTTCGTACAATCTATCTTATTTCAGGTTCATTCGGCGGAATTAATCTTGAGGATATTTCAGCACCACGTTGCTTTGAGATTGAAGAAAAGCTTAAAGAACTTTGCGATATTCCGATTTTCCACGACGACCAGCACGGCACCGCAATTGTAACCGCCGCCGCGCTCATCAACGCTTTAAAACTTGTTAAAAAGGATATCGACAAGGTAGAAATCGTTATTAACGGCGCAGGCTCAGCAGGTATTGCTATTGCAAAGCTTTTGATGAAACTCGGTGTTAAAAACATCACAATGGTTGACAGTAAGGGTATCATCTGCGAAGGTGATCCCAAACTCAACGAGGCTAAAAAGGAAATTGCGCTCGTTACAAACCGCTCTAAAAAAACAGGCACTCTTGCCGATGCAATGCGCGATTCCGACGTGTTTATCGGTGTGTCTGCACCCGGTGTTGTAAACGAGGATATGGTAAAATCAATGGCAAAAGACCCCATTATTTTCCCAATGGCAAACCCAACACCCGAAATTATGCCTGACCTCGCTAAAGCTGCAGGTGCAAGAGTTGTTGGTACGGGACGTTCAGATTTCCCCAACCAGATTAACAACGTACTTGCATTCCCCGGCATATTCAAAGGTGCTCTCGCTTGTCGCGCATCGTGTATTAACGAGGAAATGAAGGTTGCAACCGCAATTGCTCTTGCATCTCTTATTCCTGAAGACCAACTTACAGAAGACAACATCATCGTTCCCGCTCTCAACAAACGCGTGGCTGACGTTGTTGCCGAAGCAGTTATAAAATGCGCACGTGAAACAGGCGTTGCAAGAAAATAGTAATATAAAAGTGGACTTTTTCAAGTCCACTTTTTATTATGTAACTTTCTCACAAAATATTGCACTATTTTTTGTTGTTTTTGTGGAATTATACTATAAATAATTGTATTTTCATTAATATATGATATAATTATAGAAATATAATAAACATAAATATTAACAAGGGGATTCGCTTATGTATGACGTTACAATTATAGGAGCGGGTGTTGTTGGCGGTATGATAGCCCGTGCCTTGTCGAAATATAAGTTAAATATGTGTGTTGTCGAAAGTAAAAATGACGTTGCAATGGGGGCAACCAAAGCAAACTCGGCAATTGTACACGCAGGTTTTGACGCAAAAGAAGGTTCACTCAAAGCACGTTTTAACGTCCGCGGTTGCGAGATGATGGAGGATGTGTGCCGTGAACTCGGTGTAGAATACAAGCGCAACGGGTCTCTCGTCGTTGGGTTTAATGACGAAGACAGAGCGGTAATAGAGAACCTTTTACAAAGAGGCATCAAAAACGGTGTAAGCGAACTGCGCATATTAGAGCAGGACGAGTTGAGAACACTCGAGCCAAATATTTCAGATAACGTTATCTGTGCACTCTATGCCCCGACCGCCGGAATTGTATGCCCCTATAACCTTGCTGTTGCCGCAATTGGAAACGCTATGGACAACGGTGCTGACCTCAAATGTAATTTTAAGGTTACCAACATTGAAAAAACCGAAAATGGATACGAAGTGTTCGCAGGGGAGCAAAGCATCGAAACAGAATATATCATCAATTGCGCGGGTATGTACTCGGACGAAATTGCAAAAATGGTCGGTGACAATTCATTTAACATTAACGCAAGACGCGGTGAGTATATTCTGCTTGACAGAGAGTGCGGAGAAACGGTAACACACACCATTTTCAGAACGCCCTCAAAAATGGGCAAAGGTATTCTCGTTACTCCCACTGTTCACGGAAATATTCTTCTCGGGCCAACATCACTCGATATATCGGATAAAGATGACAAAAATACTACCGCACACGGATTTTCACTTATACTTAAAAACGTACACGAAACAGTAAAATCAGTTCCGCTTAACAAAACAATCACATCTTTTTGCGGATTACGTTCAGTAGGTGATACAGGTGATTTTATAATCAATTCACCCAAAGAACATTTTATTAACGTTGCTGGAATTGAGTCACCCGGTCTTTCATCTGCACCCGCGATAGCAGAATATATTGCGGATATGCTTGAAAAAGAAATGAAACTGGAAGAAAAGCCGGGGTACAACCCGATAAGAGAATCGTATTTTGCTTTCCGCCACGCATCAACCGAAGAAAAAAACCGTATTATAAAAGAAAACCCCGCCTACGGCAAAATCATCTGCAGATGCGAGGGTATTACCGAGGGCGAGATTGTTGACGCAATCCGCCGCAGACCTCAGCCGCGCGACCTCGACGGTGTAAAACGCAGAACACGTGCACAGATGGGTCGTTGCCAAGGAGGTTTCTGCAGTCCGTACATAGTTGAACTTTTGGCAAGGGAACTTGATATTCCCTTTGAAAGCGTAACAAAATTCGGTGGCGATTCGGTAATTAACGTAGGCATCACAAAAGGAGGGGTTGCAAAATGACAGACCTTGTAATCATAGGCGGCGGCCCCGCAGGAATGAGCGCGGCGATTGCGGCATACGAACACGGAATCACAGACGTTGTCGTTCTCGAACGCGACGAAAACTTAGGCGGAATTTTACAACAATGTATACATAACGGCTTCGGTCTTCACAAATTCGGCGAGGAGCTGACAGGCCCCGAATACGCCGCAAGATACGAAAAAAGATTCAGAGAACTCGGTATTGAATGCAAACTCAACACAATGGTTCTTGATGTATCACCCGACAAAGTTGTAACTGCCACAAACGCAACTGACGGCATTTTTCAAATTAAAGCAAAGGCTGTTATCTTTGCGATGGGTTGCCGTGAGCGTTCAAAAGGCGCACTCAATATCCCCGGTAGCCGACCGTCAGGTATTTTCAGCGCGGGTACTGCTCAAAAATACGTTAATATGAAAGGCTATCTCCCCGGAAAAAACGTTGTTATTTTAGGCTCAGGCGATATCGGTCTTATTATGGCGCGCAGAATGACACTCGAAGGCGCAAAAGTACACGCAGTGTGTGAACTTATGCCCTACTCAGGCGGTCTTGCGCGAAATATTGAGCAATGTCTTAACGATTTTAATATCCCGCTTAAACTATCACACACGCTGGTGCAAATCCACGGCAGACAGCGTGTTGAGGGAGTTACCATCGCAAAAGTTGACCAGAACCGTAAACCCATCGAGGGAACCGAAGAGTTTATTGCCTGTGACACCGTTTTGTTCTCGGTTGGTCTTATCCCCGAAAACGAACTTTCAAAGAGTGCCAACGTCAACCTTTCCAATATAACAAACGGCGCCGTGGTTGACCAGGACAGACAGACTTCAGTTGAGGGTGTTTTCTCCTGCGGTAATGTTTTGCACGTTCATGACCTTGTTGACTACGTCTCCGACGAAGCTGAAATCGCAGGAATTGCCGCCGCGAAATATATCAAAGGCGACGAACCCGAACAAAAGGTCAACATCCCCATAACCACCGACGGAAAAATACGATATACCGTTCCGCAGATAATCACAAAGAAAAAGAACGTAGCGGTATATTTCAGAGTTTCGAATATCTTTAAAAATGTGGCAATCACCGTAAAAGACGGCGACAACGTTATTCTCTCCAAAAAGAAAATCAAAGTCGCACCCGGTGAGATGGAATCAATCGCGATAAAGAAAGATTTGCTCGAAAATGTAAAAGCACTGCATTTTTCTTTAGAGGAGGCGGAATAATGGAAAGAAAACTCACTTGTATTATATGTCCGCTCGGATGCGAACTTACCGTTGAAATAGAAAATAACAAGATTTTTGACGTAACCGGTAACACCTGTAAACGAGGTGAAATGTACGCAAAAACCGAGTGCGTAAACCCACAACGAACAGTCACCACAACTGTAAGATGTGAAGACGGAGGGCTTGTTTCGGTAAAAACCGAACACCCCATTCCAAAAGACTGCGTGATGGCTTGTATGGAAATAATCAACACCATTGTTGTACCGCTTCCCATATCAATCGGTGACGTTGTTTTCGATGACGTATTCGGCTCAAAAATTATTGCAACACAAAACAGACGAAAAATAATAGCGGAGTGATTTCACTCCGCTTTTTTATTTGTACTAATCCAAAGACTGAAAAAGGATAGAACTTGTACACATTTAATTTTTCTCAGTCACTTGTCAAAAAGAACCTGTCAAACTATTTATTTTGCCAGATAGTCTTTGTGGAATTTTGTGAACATTACAGAGGCCTCAGCGCGTGTACCTGTGCCTTTGGGGTCGAATTTACCTGCGCCTTTACCGTTTACAATGTCTGCCTGTTGACAGGTGTAAACTGCAGTCTTTGCCCATTTGCTTATTTTGCTATCATCTGCAAAATTTTCTTTATTTTCGATAGTTTTGAGTGTAATATTCTTAAATTTTGCAAAGTTTACAAGCATTACGCACATCTGCTCACGGGTAACATTGGCGTTTGGTGCGAATTTACCTTCGCCGAGTCCGTTTACAATCTTGTTATCACTTGCCCATTTTACAGCGGCAGTAAACCACTTTTTAGAGGGAACGTCTTTAAACGATGTTGTTACATTACGATTTGATGTATCAACGCCCACAAGGTTTGCAAGAACCTGTACAAACTGAGCACGTGTGATGTTCATCGACGGCGAGAACTCGGTCTTGCTTGTGCCTGTAAAGATACCGTGTGCCACCGAGTAGTCAACATACTCTTTGTACCAGCCTTTTGCTTTGATATCTTTAAAGATTTTTGATGTATCTTTGATTTCAACCTCAGGAGTTGTGTCGGGTTTGGGGTCAGGCTTGGGTTGAGGTGTTGGTGTTGGGTTAGAGAGTTTTGAACCAACATCAGCTACAGTATCTTTGTGACCACAAACCGAACAAACTCTCGTTTTTGTGCCGTCTTTTTCGGTTGTTGCATTTTTATCCGAAATATACGAGCCAAAGCTGTGGGTTATTTCTCTTTTTTTACCGCAAATATTACAGTCTGTATCACAGTTATTGTCATATACACACTCCGGAAGTCCTGTTGCGTTATATACCCATTTTGCAGTTTCTATTGTACCGTTATCAGCCAGGATTGTGAGTTCTTGTCTATCTGTCTCGCTTCCACCGTAGTAAACATATTCGATTTCTGTATTTGCAAACGTGCTTTTTCTCACAAGCAATACGTCTTTGGACAGATACAAAACCTTTATACCGCTGTTAGCAAATACATTTTCACCAACATCTGTTGTAGCACTAAGAAATGCCACCTTTTTAAGATTTGGACAGGATGCGAATGCATAGGAGTATAGTGATGTCATAGTCTCGGAGATTGTCAACTCTTTAAGAGCGTTACAATCAAAAAATGCATATTTGCCTACCTCGGTCAATTTACCCGGGATTGTCATCTCTTCAAGAGCGCTACAATACAAAAATGCAGAGTTGCCGATGTTGGTCACGCTGTCAGGAATTACTACCTTTTCAAGAGCTTTACATTTATAAAATGCAGAGTTGCCGATTGACGTCACACCATGGGGGATGGTTATCTCTTTAAGAGAAGAGTAATTGTAAAACGCACAATCACCTATCATCTCCACACCATCGGGTACAACGAGATTTGTGGCAAGGCTGCCATTTACGTATAAACCTGCGCCTTTGTAAATAGGATTTGAAGTATTATCGTAAAAATCAATACCGCACCATGCTCCAACATTTGTGATATGTACTTTTTTAAGTGAATCACAATCGTAGAATGCATTTTTTCCTATTATAGTCACACCCTCAGGGAGTTTTATCTCTTCAAGAGAGGAGCAACCATAAAATGCTCTTTCAGCGATTTCGGTTATGCTATCGGGGATTGTTATCTCCTTAAGGGAAGAGCAACCAAAAAACATACCATAAGAAATAGTGGACACACCTTCAGGTATTGTTATCTTTGTAAGTGAGTAGCAACCTGCAAATACACTGTCGTCAAAATATGTTACACTGTCGGGGATTGTAACCTGTACAAGTGAAGTGCAACTTGCAAAAGCAAGTTTTGAAATAGCGTATACGCTGTCAGGGATTGTGACCTGTACAAGTGAGTCTTCATAATAAAAAGCCTTCGTGCCAATCCAACCTACCGGATAGCCATCGATTTGCGAAGGGATTGTAATTTTTAACAAACTGCCTGTGTAGCCTGTAATGACAGCCACGTCATTTACAATCTCATACTTAAAGCCGTCTTCAGTGGTATTTTCGGCAAAAGCAATTGTCGGCAAAAAGCCGATTGCCATTACCAAAATAATGACAAAACTTAAAATTCGTTTTTTCATAAAATCTCTCCTCTAAAATAGTTGTTTAGCAAACTACCATACTAAAGTATATCATATTTATATTTCTTTTGTCAATAAAGGTAATCTTGTAATTCGGTGCTACATCAAGACGTCGCACTCTGGCATTTTGGGTGTAATATTAATGGGCGGATAAAAATCCGCCCATTTAATTTTATTTTGCTAAATAGTCTTTATGGAATTTTGTAAACATTACAGATGCTTCGGCGCGTGTGCCTGTGCCCTTGGGGTCAAATTTACCTGCGCCTTTGCCGTTTACGATGTCTGCCATCTGACAGGTGTAAACTGCAGTCTTTGCCCACTTGCTGATTTTTGCATTATCTGCAAAATCTGCTTTTGCCTCTGCTTCTTTAAGAGTGATACCCTTGAATTTTGCAAAGTTTACGAGCATTACGCACATCTGCTCACGTGTAACGTTTGCGTTTGGCTCAAATTTGCCATTTCCTGTGCCGTTTACGATTTTGTTTTCACTTGCCCACTTAACAGCGGCGGTATACCACTTTTTAGCAGGAACATCCTTAAACGATGTTGTAACGTTTCTGTTTGATGTATCAACGCCAACAAGATTTGCAAGAACTTGCACAAACTGCGCACGTGTTATGTTTGTATTTGGTGAAAATTCGGTTTTGCTTGTACCTGTAAAGATACCGTATGCTACCGAGTAGTCAACATATTCTTTAAACCACTTCTTAGCTGGGATATCTTTGAATACCTTTGATGTATCCTTTATTTCAACCTCTGGTGTTGTATCGGGTTTTTGCTCTGGTTCAGGCTTGGGTTCGGGCTTGGGTGTCGGAAGTTTTGAACCAACATCAGCCACTGTATCTTTTGCACCACAAACCGAGCAAACTCTAGTTTTTGTTCCGTCTTTTTCAGTTGTCGCATTTTTGTCGGATACATACTCGCCATATTTATGAGCTATTGTACGCTTAGCAGAGCATACGTTACAACTTGTGTCGCAATCATTATCATATTTATGCTCAGTTACCCTTGTAAAGCCACATATATTACAGGTTGTGTCGCAAGCGTTATCGTATACGTGGTCAGGTACTGTGCGAACTGCATCACATACGTTACAGGT
>JAZKZG010000104.1:0-8532 GCA_045612565.1 Eubacteriales bacterium | reverse complement strand
TATGCCTGAGTTGATACAATTTGACAGCGTAAAATCGATTATGCGGTATTTACCGCCGAAAGGTATTGCAGGTTTTGCTGTATCTTTTGTAAGAACGTGCAAACGCGATCCCTGACCGCCAGCAAGGAGCATTGCTATGATTTCTTTGTTTTTTGTGTACATTTATAACCCCTCCGATTTTTTTATTATTGAAAATAATAATTTATTTACATATTTATATACTTATATTATAATATATATGTTTGTGATTATCAACAAAATAATTTTACACTTCAGGACTTGGTATGATTAAATTTGACAGTTACAATTTAAAATACAAATCGATTTTTGGTGCAATTGAAACCGAACAAAATGTCAGGTTTGATTTTTGGGTACGCAAAGATATCCGTGCAGATTTTGTTAATATTGTTATACGCAAAAACAATACGACTACTCTGAAACTCCAAAAAACAGAAGTTAAAGACGGATATGACATTTTCAGCATAACAACGTCATTTGTTGCTACAGGACTTTACCGTTACCGATTCGAGATTGTAAAACCCGACGGAAAGATGCTATTCACAGGCACATCTGACGGACACACAGCAGTAATCGGCGATTGGCTTGACGAATGGTATCTTTGTGTTTATGATAAAAACTTTTATACAAGCGACATTACAAGAGGTGCGGTAATGTATCAGATTTTCCCCGACAGATTTTTCAGGGCCGAAGGTGTTGATACAAGCGGTGCCAGAAATGAAAGAATCATTCACACAAACTGGAACGAGCGTCCAATGTGTTTTTATGACTGTGACGATTTTAGGTGCAACGATTTCTTTATGGGAAATCTTAAAGGGATTGAGCAAAAACTCGATTATATTAAATCACTTGGTGTTACACATATTTATCTTAATCCGATTTTTGAAAGCGCACAAAATCACAGATACTGTACGTCGGACTATTTAAACGTTGATCCCTACCTTGGAAACGTCAATGATTTTAAAAGTTTATGTAAAAAAGCCCACGATTATGATATAAAAATTATAATTGACGGAGTTTTTTCTCACACAGGTGACGACAGCATTTACTTTAACAAATATAAAAATTACGGTGACGGAGGAGCGTATAATGACAAGAGTTCCCCCTATTATACATGGTACAACTTTAAAGACAGCCGCGACGAGTATGATTGCTGGTGGGGATTTGAAACTCTGCCGAATGTAAATGAAACAAATGAAAGTTACCTTGAGTTTATTACAGGTGACAACGGTGTACTTTCTTTCTGGCAAAATCTCGGTGCTGACGGATTCAGACTTGATGTTGCCGACGAGTTGCCCGACGAGTTTTTAAAAAAGCTTCGTACTGCAGTAAAGAAAAACAACAAAGATGCCCTTATAATCGGTGAAGTGTGGGAAAACGCCGTAACAAAGCACAGTTACGGAAAACAGCGCGAGTTTTTGCTTGGAAAACAGTGTGACAGTGTTATGAATTATCCGTTTTTGAATGCAATAACCGATTTTGTAATAAGCGGAAAAGCTGAAGACTTTTATAAAAGCATCATGGAAATTATGGATATGTATCCAAAGCCTTCAATAAAATGTCTTATGAACAGCATATCTACGCATGACACATCACGTGCAATAAACAGACTAGGTGTAAAAGACACGCCCCAAAAACATTTACAATCAAAAACAACACTTACAGACGAACAATACAGTTTGGGAGAGCACAGACTTGTGACAGCCGCGGCAATTCAATATACACTGCCCGGTATACCATGTCTTTATTACGCTGACGAGGCGGGTGCTCAAGGTTTTGGCGATCCTGCATGCCGAGGGACTTATCCTTGGGAAAAGGTAAATACCAAACTATTGAAATTGCACAAACAACTTGCTATAATTAGAAAAGAATTTGCAGATGAATTTGAAAGCGATATTGTTTTCGAACAATATTCGGACGGTATTATAAAATACAGACGAGGGAAACTGCGCATTATTGCAAACGGTTCGCCAAACCACATCAAAGCAGATGGGAAACCGATCTGGAGTTATTTATACAAAACCGAGCTCGAGCCCGGCGGTGTTTTAATTGAGGAGGTATTCTGATTTTTATGGAAAATGTTTTATTTGTTTACAATCCTGCGTCGGGTAAACGCGGAATTACAACACATCTTGATAAAATAATAAGTGTTTTCACCGAAGAAGGTAAAATACCTACTCTTTACAGAATCGGAGAAAACAACAAACAGCCACTTGATGAAATAATTAAAACCGGAAACTTTGACGGCATCGTGGTTGCGGGCGGTGACGGAAGCGTTAATGCAATTATAAAAATTCTAATTGACACCGGCATAGATCTGCCTGTTGGAATTATTCCTACCGGTACCTGCAACGATTTTTCACGCTCACTCGGTATGCCCAACGATATCATAAGATGTGCACGACTTATTGCACAGGGTAAGTATATTGAAACGGACATCGGCGTAATAAATGACGGCGAAATAATTTTTGTAAACGAGGTTGCAGGCGGTGTTCTGGTATCAGTTTCTTTTTCTACCGACCAGAATCTTAAAAAAATGTTCGGTCCCCTTGCCTATTACATAAACGGCATCGGCGAACTCACAAATATAAAACCATTTGAACTAAAAATCACAACGCCCGAAAAAGAATATTGCGAACAGGCACTTATATTTGTCGTTTTAAACGGAAGCGATATGTCAGGTTTCTCGAACGTTATCAAAGAAGCACAGATGCAAGACGGGTTTATGGACATACTCGTATTTAAAAATAAAAATCCGCTTGAGATAACAGACTCGCTTTTAAAGTTTGTTTCGGGCGGTGAGTTTAAAGAAGAAAACGTTGTACGCATCAAAACAACCGAATGTACAATCAGTTGTGACACAGATATTTTAACAACTGTTGACGGCGAAAAAGGTCCGAATCTACCGATAAAACTTCAAATGAAAAAACAAGCAGTTAAAATTTATTGTTGATTCTACTACTAATTAAAAAGCTCTTTCCAATTTGGAAAGAGCTTTTTAATTATGAAATACACAGATATGCAAAATAAGCCGCGTAACACACAAGCATAATTACACCCGAAAGACGCGAAAGTTTTTTGTTTTTTGCACAGCATACAAAAAGAAGCAGTGCTGATGCTATTGCAACACCTGTATCAATTATAAAATTAAAGGCAAACGGAACTGTTGTGATAAGACCCGAAAGACCTACAACGAACAAGATATTAAATATGTTTGAACCAACTATATTACCTATTGCAATATCTGCATTGCCTTTTCTTGCAGCAGATACCGATGTGAAAAGTTCGGGAAGTGATGTTCCAAGTGCAACAATGGTAAGACCAATAAAGCGTTCACTTACACCAATCGACTCTGCAACAACAGTGGCACCTGTTACAGCGAATTGGCTGCCGAGAATTACAATGCCAAGACCAAAAACAGTCATTACAAGTGTCAGCCACAAAGGTTTTCTTTCGATTTGTTCGTCTTCGGTTTTGTTTTTGAATGCAACTACCATAAGATAGGCTATATAAGCAGCAAAAACAACAAGCATTATAATACCGTCAACAAAAGTTATTTTACCGTCAAGCCCCAAAAACAACAGCAATACTGTTATTGCAATCATAAACGGTGTATCGATAAAAGCGGTTGATTTATCAACAACAAGTGGGCAAACAAGTGCTGAAATACCTAAAATAATTAAAATATTTAGTATGTTTGAACCGACAATGTTACCGATTGTGATATCAGCGGCACCCGCAAACGCGCCCGAAATGGAAACCGCCGCCTCAGGTGCACTTGTACCCATTGCAACGATTGTGAGACCGATTACAATTTGCGGTATGCCAAAACGGTCAGCGATTCCGACAGCACCGTCAACAAACCAATCAGAACCTTTTACAAGGCACACAAAGCCAAGGGCTAAAAATGCAGCGGCAAAAATAAAGATTACTACCGCGTTTTGCTCGGCACCCAGGGCACCAAGCAGTGAGTTAAAAAAATTGTCCATAGTTTCTCCTTTCGCGGCATATAAAAAAGCGAGAACAATGCCGCAATAAAAAATTTATTTCAGCAAAGTCTCGCAAATTATTTACAAAGCCGGTTAAGTAACCCTAACGTACTGACGGCAAGGTAAACACACATAAAGTGTGCATGCTACTCCCTTATACTTATTAGATTTTAGGCTAAAACAAGATATGCAAAGTATCCTGCATAGCACACAAGCATAATTGCACCTGAAAGGCGCGAAAGTTTTTTGTTTTTTGCACAGCATACAAACAGCAATACTGAAGATGCTATAGCAACAAGCATATCGATTATAAACTTTGATGCAAAGGGTACAGTTGTGATAAGACCCGAAAGACCAACAACAAACAAGATATTGAATATGTTTGAACCAACTATATTACCGATTGCAATATCGGCATTGCCCTTTCTTGCAGCAGACACCGATGTAAAAAGTTCGGGAAGTGATGTTCCGAGTGCAACAACGGTAAGCCCGATAAAACGCTCACTTACACCAATCGACTCTGCAACAACAGTAGCACCTGTTACGGCAAATTGGCTGCCGAGGATTACGATGCCAAGACCAAATACTGTCATTATAAGTGTTAGCCAAATGGGGCGTTTTTTAAAATCTTCGTCTTCGGACACAGACTTATTTTTTAGTGCCGAAATTAAAAGATATGCCATATATGACACAAAAACAACAACCATTATAAGTGCATCAATAAAAGTTATTTTACCGTCAAGACCCAAAAGCAGTAATAAAACTGATATTGATATCATAAACGGAGTATCGATAAATGCGGTTGACTTATCAACAACAAGCGGACAAACAACGGCAGAAAGACCAAGTATTATTAAAACATTCAAAATGTTTGAACCGACTATATTACCAATTGTGATGTCAGCAGCACCCGCAAATGCGCCCGAAATTGAAACAGCTGCCTCGGGTGCGCTTGTGCCCATTGCAACAATTGTTAGTCCGATTACAATCTGCGGTATACCGAATCGATCAGCAATCCCGACTGCACCGTCAACAAACCAATCAGAGCCTTTTACAAGGCACACAAAGCCAAACACCAAAAACAAAAGTGCAAAAATAATTGTAACCGCAGCATTACCTGACATTCCAAGTAATTCTAAAAGTCCTGAAAAAAGTTGTTCCATATATTTCTCCTTAAAAACAAAAAAGCGAGAACTATGGCATAACAGGAATTATTATACCAAAGTCTCGCAAATTATTTACAAAGCCGGTTAGGTGTTCCCTAACGTACTGACGGCAAGGTAAACACACATAAAGTGTGCATGCTACTCCCTTTTTTTAGTAATATATCATTTTTTCGTTACATAGTCAAGAATATTTTCTTTTATATTTGGAATTTTTTCGTCAATAACCGCATCAAGAACTTTTTGCAGCATCTCTTTTATATCTTTGCCTTCAAAACCCAGTTTTTTTAAATCGTTTCCATTTATTGCAAGATGCGATAATTTATACGGTTCGTTTGAATCTATTATTTGTTTGGCATAGCGCAAAGCCGCAGCATCTTTGTGAAACATAAATATATCACACGCTTTTGAATAGCCGACATTGGACATAACGCGCTTTACCTTCTTTTTGTTTATAGTCTTGTGTACAAAATGGTTATCATAAATATTTTTAATTCTGTCATATTGATCGTTTGACAGTACAACGCTTTTTTTGATTTTAGAAAAATCAGATTCAAGCATTTTGAAGAGAGTTGCAAGACGAAAAATGCTATCGTTTGGCATAGTAACCATTCTTTGTGAAGCCAGAACATACTGTTTTTCATCATACTCATTGTCAAAAATCACATTAAAAATTTCATAATAATCTGTTATAACACGGCAGGCTCCGTCACCACACACGAGTTTTTTTAGTTCTTCAGTTATGCGCTCACGCGCAACGTTTTTTATAAGCTGTTTATTTTTTAAGATTGAATAGGATGTAGTTTTTTCAATAGTGAAATCAAGCGTCGAACTAAAACGAAGAGCGCGTAAAATCCTGAGGGCATCCTCGTTAAAACGTAAGTCCGCCTCACCCACTGCGCGAATTTTTTTTGCATTGATATCATCAATACCGCCAAAAACATCAACAAGACCATCACTATCATTATATGCCATAGCGTTTACCGTAAAGTCACGACGCGAAAGGTCATCTTTTATATCGTCAACAAACGTTACCAAATCCGGATGACGATTATCGGCATATCCGCTTTCGGTACGGAAGGTTGTTATTTCATAAGGCTTACCGTCGACAACTGCGGTAACCGTACCGTGCTTGAGACCTGTTTCGTAAAAACGAACAGCGTTTTCTTCAAGTATTTTTTCTGTGATATCAGGGGTACAGGACACCGCAATATCAATATCGGAAAAAGGCAGGTCCATTATGCTGTCGCGGACACATCCACCGACAGCATACGCCTTGTAACCTGCCAATTGAAAATATAATATTAATTTTTTTGAGTTGGTATCTAAAATCATATTTTAGGTTTTTGTAAAAAAGACTTTGTTTTTTCGGACTGAGGATTGTCAAACACGTCTTCGGGTGTACCCATCTCTTCAATCACACCGTCCGCCATATAAATCACTTTATCCGCTACATTTTTGGCAAACTCCATCTCATGAGTTACAACAATCATTGTTCTGTCGGAACTTTTGAGTGATTTAATAGCCTTTAACACCTCACCCGTCAGTTCGGGATCAAGTGCCGAAGTTGGTTCATCAAAACAAAGTATCTGCGGATTCATAGCCATTGCACGTGCGATAGCAACCCGCTGTTGCTGACCGCCCGACAATTGAAACGGATATGAATCTGCCTTTTCAACAAGTCCGACTTTTTCTAAAAGTGACATTGCATTTGATTTTATATCCTCGGTCATCTTAACACGCTCAGCATGATTTTTGACGTCTTTAAGATACATAAGTTCAGGTGCGAGCATTATGTTTTTGAGCACGGTATACTGCGGAAACAGATTGAACGACTGAAAAACAAGCCCAAAATTGAGACGCATTTTTCGGATATCGTTATCGGTATACTGAATCTTTTTTGAAGCGTCATAAATGATATTACCGTCGATGCTTATAGTACCCGTATCACATGTTTCGAGAAAGTTCATACAACGCAAAAGAGTTGTTTTGCCGCTACCCGACGAACCGATTATTGCAAGGACTTCACCTTTTTCGAGACTGAAACTGATACCTTTTAGCACCTCGATTTTGGCAAAGCTTTTTTTGATATTATTTATTTCAAGTATTGCCATAGTTAACCTCTGTAATAATCAAGTTTTCTTTCGATATATCCGAAAAGAAGTGTAAGTAAACCGTTGAACAGCAAAAAGAACACGCCTGTATAGAAAAGTGGCCAAATAATACCTTTACCGGCATAACGCTCCGCTGCCATAAGGATTTCGCCGACAGCTATAATACGTGCAAGTGAAGTATCTTTTACAAGTGTGATTATTTCGTTGCTCATAGGGGGAACGATGCGTTTTACAACCTGCATAAGTACAATCTTGAAAAAGATTTGCGATTTTGTCATACCGAGAACCTGTCCAGCCTCGTACTGACCTTTTGATACGCTCTCAATACCGCCGCGATAAATTTCACTGAAATAACAAGCATAGTTTATTACAAACGCAATAAGCGTTGCAACCATACGGTTGCGCATTGGTATATCAAAAACAAGTCCAGGCACATACAATACAACAAAAAGCTGGAGCATCAGAGGCGTACCTCTGATGATCCAGACAAAAACTTTTGTTACGAGTGCAAGTGGCTTGAACTTTGACATTGAACCAAATGTTACCACAAGGCCGAGAGGGATTGCCATAAGAAGCGTCATTATGAACACTTCGCAATTTTCCAAAAAGCCAAGCAGCAAGTCTTGTGTTACAATTGCAAATGACATTTAGCCTCTCCGATTATTTTTCTTTTACTACAAGTACCTGTTTGTTTGCCATATAGGGAATGGTGATGCTCATAGCTTCCTGACGCTCAGGAGTGATTGTCATACCGTTCCAGATACAGTCGATGTTTTTAGCAGCGAGTTCTGTTTCTTTTGCTGCCCAGCTGATTTCCTGGAATTTTGCGTTGACGCCAAGAACTTCACAAACTGCCTTTGCAAACTCTGTTTCAAAGCCAACGAGTTCACCTGCTTCGTTTTCATAGTTCATGGGAGCAAAGTATGTAATACCGATTACGAGTTCACCCTTATTTTTGATATACTCCCAGTCAGAATCTGTTTCTGCCTGTTTGAATGCATCGAATGAATCTGTAGCTGAGATAAGCTCTTCGAGTTTGTATTTTTTTGCAATCTCAGTAAGTTTACCATTGTCGAGAAGTGTTTTGATAGCTTCATTTACCTTTGCGGTAACGTCTGAACCTTTACGGAATGCAATACCATAATTTTCGGGGTTGTAGCCTTCGCCCGATACAACGAGGTCAGCATAGTCGGTACCCTCACCGATTGAACCGATTGACATTACATAGTCAACAACTGCGGCATCAGC
>JAZKZG010000103.1:0-33431 GCA_045612565.1 Eubacteriales bacterium | reverse complement strand
AATAATCGTCGATATCTCTACCATTGATTGTGATTACGCCTGTACCGGGAAGAAGTCTTACTCTTGCAACAGATGATTTTCTTCTGCCTGTACCGTAAAAATAAGCATCATTATTATACATTAGTAAAACCTCCTTACTTTACAAATACTTCGGGCTTTTGAGCCTGTTGTTCATGCTCACCATTTGCTGAAACTCTAAGTCTTGTAAGAGCAAGAGCAGCAATCTTGTTTTTGGGAAGCATACCTTTTACAGCAATTTTAACAAGCTTTTCGGGGTTTGTTGCAAGAAGTTCGCCATATGAAACTTCTTTAAGACCGCCGATATGGCCTGTATGATGTCTGTAAAACTTGTCTGAAGCTTTTTTGCCTGTAAGAACGATTTTTGCAGCGTTTGTTACGATAACGCAGTCACCGCCATCAACGTGGGGTGTGTAGTCAGGACGATGTTTACCCATAAGGATCATTGCAACTTGTGCAGCAACCTTACCGAGCGGTTTGTTTTCTGCATCTACAATGTACCACTTTCTGTTTACGTCCTGAGGATTTTTCATAAATGTTGACATAGTACAAATTCCTCCGTTTTTATTTTACCTGCAACATTATAGTATAGGTCAGTTGTTTTGTCAATACACTTTTTCAAAAAAATTAAACTATGCTTTACTTTCTTTTAAAATCTCTTTTTTTCTCGTTTTTTCTTTTAAATACTCACTTGTCATTTTTAATATTGACATAAAAAGCAATTGTATTTAAAATAGATAAGAGGTGATTTTTTTGCAACAAACAATGAGTAGAATCAGAAAAGCCATTGATGATTATAATATGATAGAACAAAATGAAAAGATTGCTGTTGCTCTGTCAGGCGGAAAAGACTCTATGCTTATGCTTGCCGCACTTGTATCACTCAGCAGATTTCACCCAAAAAACTTCAGCGTATGCGCTTTGTTTGTTGACCTCGGTTTTGGAAACATTGACATTGATGGTCTGAAACAATTTTGCGACAGTCTGGGTGTTGAATTTAAAGTAAAGCACACCGAAATATCAAAAATAATATTTGAATACAGAAACGAAAGCAACCCATGTGCGCTTTGTGCAAAAATGCGTCGCGGAGTTATACACGACCTCGCACTTGAGATGGGTGCTAAAAAAATTGCGCTCGGGCATCATATGGACGACGCTGTGGAAACGTTTTTTATGAATCTCACTTACGAAAGCAGAATCGGTTGCTTTCAGCCTGTCACTTATCTTTCGCGAAAAAATGTTACGGTTATAAGACCTATGATTTATCTTAACGAGCGCGATATCAAGGGAGCAGTAAACCGTCTTAATATACCCGTTATGAAAAACCCCTGCCCTGCCGACGGAAATACAAAGCGTGAAGACACAAAACAGCTCATACATAAACTGAGCGAGAATTTTCCTAATATTAAAAAAAGTGTATTCAGTGCACTTTCCCGTTCGGGCATTGACGGTTGGTAACTATAAAAAAGCAGGTGAAAAATCACCTGCTTTTATTATATCATTTGATAAGGATCTAATATTTCTTCAATCTCATCCTTCGATAAAAGTTGTTGTTCAATCAGCAAATCACGTATGTTTTTGCCCTCTTTCAAGGCCTTTTTGGCAATACGAGCTGCCTCTGTATATCCTATGCTTGGGCAGAGTGCTGTAACTATACCAATACTGCTATCAACATCGTCACGGCATTTATCTGTATTAACAGTAATACCGTTTATGCATCCGGATACAAACCCACTTATACCATTAGTAAGTGTATCAAGCGACTCAAAAAGACAATAGAAAATAACCGGTTCAAAAGCGTTTAACTCAAGCTGACCGCCTTCGGCTGCAAGTGTAATCGTTGTATCATTACCCATCACGTTAAATGCAATCTGATTCATAACTTCGGGAATAACGGGATTTATCTTACCGGGCATAATAGAAGAACCGTTTTGTTTGGCAGGAATATTAATCTCATTAAAGCCTGTACGTGGACCTGATGACATAAGACGTATATCGTTTGAAATTTTTGAAACTGTAGTTGCGCAAGCTTTTACAATTCCCGAAACGTAAACAAAAACATCAAGGTTTTGCGTTGCATCAACAAGGTCAGTTGCCTGAGCGAGTCTGAGCCCAGTAATTTTTGATGTGGCAGGAACAATGTTTTTAATGTAAGTCGCGTCGGCGTTTATGCCCGTACCAATTGCCGTACCTCCGAGGTTGAGCACCGAAAGCTCGTTTATCGCTTTTTTAAAGCGTTCAATATCACGTGCAATAGCGGAAGCATATGCATTGAATAATTGACCGAAGCTTATCGGAACGGCATCCTGCATTTCAGTTCGTCCCATTTTAATTACATCACTGAATTCTTCAGCTTTTTTTGAAAATGCCGTTTTCAAATCATGTAATGCTACAATTGCATTTTTCAAGAGACGGATAGTTGCAATCTTGCCTGCGCTCGGGTACACGTCGTTTGTTGACTGGCCACAGTTTACGTGGTCATTTGGATGGACAATGGTATAATCACCCTTCTGACCGCCTAAAAGCTCAATTGCGCGGTTTGCAACAACCTCGTTGGCATTCATATTAAGTGAAGTGCCCGCTCCACCCTGAAATTCATCGACAATAAAGTTTTCAACAAACTTTCCTTCGAGTATTTCTTCGCACGCTTTTACCATTGCGTCTGCAACGCTTTGTTCTACAACACCCGCGTCACGATTTACAATTGCTGCCGCCATTTTTATTTCAACAATGGCTTTTATCAATTCGGGATGGCATTTCGACCTCGTAATTCTGAAGTTTTCAGCAGCGCGAAGTGTCTGCACACCGTAATATGCATCTGTGGGAACCTGCTTTGTTCCTATCGAATCTTTTTCTTCTCTATAATTTATCATTCTAATTCCTCCGTTTCGGTCTTGATTATAGCAGAGGGTTATAATATAATCAAATACATATTAAAATATAAAAACTATAATTTTGGAGTTATAATATGTTTAAAAACAAAGAATACGTACTTGCGATTTATAGAGAAGGCAGTTTTTCAAAAGCAGCAGAAAAATTATATATTTCTCAACCCTCTTTAAGTGCGACAATAAAACGGCTTGAAGCGAAGCTGGCTATGCCCATTTTTAACAGATCAACAATTCCCATTACACTTACTGACGCCGGCAAAGAATACGTCAAGTATGCTTTAGAATTTGAAAAGAGCGAACGTGATTTTGAAAAATACGTTTTAGATACCGCAGGACTTGCCACAGGTACAATACGTATAGGAGGCAGCAGCCTTTTTTCTTCGTTTATGCTTCCTAAAATGATATCGGAATTCAACCAGAAGTTTCCCAAAGTAAAATTTGAAATAAGCGAGGGCAACACTAAAGATCTCATTAATAAAATAAACAACAGTGAGCTCGACATAATAATTGACAACACAGTAATTAATGAAGATGACATTCATCCAACCGAATACATTACTGAATGTATGATACTTGCCGTTCCCGAACAACTTGAAATAAATGAAAGGTTGAAAGATTTCAGGTTATCTGCAAAAGATATTCAAAACGATAAGCATTTAAAAAAGCAATTAAAAGTGGATATCGAACAATTTAAAGATGAAACGTTTATTCTTTTGAATCGTGAAAACGACACAGGAAAACGCGCATTAAATATATTTAAAAATCACAATATTTCACCCGACATTGCCTTTTTCCTTGACCAGCAGGTTACTGCTTTTAATGTTACGCTTACAGGCATGGGAATTTCATTTGTAAGTGATACACTCATCAAAAACACTAATGTCAAGCAACCTGTTTACTATTACACACCTACAGACAATGATGTATATCGTAAAATATATTTTTATAATAAGAATGACCGATACCTTTCTATTGCTTGTAAAAAGTTCATTGAATTTAGCATAGAAAACAATAATCAAAAGATTATTGACAAATAACATATTGAATAATATAATTATTGATAATGATAATGATAAAGAGGGTACAAGAAAACGTTTTCAAGAGAATCGGCGGTTGGTGTAAGCCGTAAACTGTGATTTTGTATTGTAGCTTTTGAATCGGGAGAAAGAAATTTGAGTAGACTCTCCCCGTATATGCTGCGTTAAAGCTTTTAAGTGGCAATCTTCCGATTGCAATTTGAGTGGTACCACGGGTATATTATGCTCGTCTCATTATGAGACGAGCTTTTTATTTTATATTAAGGAGAAAAGAAAAATGCCAAAGCAACTTGAAAAAGTTTATAACCCTGCGCAATTTGAAAAAGACATATATCAGATGTGGCTTGACAGAAAGTATTTCCATGCCGAGCCCGACAGCAAAAAAGAGCCGTTTACGATAGTTATTCCCCCACCCAACGTAACAGGACAGCTTCATATGGGTCACGCTCTTGATGAAACTTTGCAGGATATTCTTATAAGATACAAAAGAATGCAAGGCTTTAACGCTTTGTGGATTCCCGGTACAGACCACGCGGGTATTGCAACACAAATTAAAGTTGAACAGATGCTTCGTGAGGAAGAAGGTCTTTCACGCTATGACCTCGGTCGCGAAAAGTTTTTGGAGCGTGTATGGGACTGGAAAAAGCATTATGGTGACAGAATAGTAAATCAGCTCAAAAAACTCGGTTCATCGTGTGACTGGGACCGCGAAAGATTTACAATGGATGAAGGCTGTTCAAAGGCTGTTAAAGAGGTTTTTGTTAAACTTTATGAAAAAGACCTCATTTACAGAGGCAACCGTATTATCAACTGGTGTCCTAAATGTGTAACCGCACTTTCTGACGCTGAAGTTGAGTACACAGAGGACGAGGGCTTTTTCTGGCATATCCGCTACCCCGTTAAAGACAGCGAGGGCGAATATGTTGAGGTTGCAACGACACGTCCCGAAACTATGCTTGGAGACAGTGCCGTTGCTGTAAACCCCAACGACGAAAGATACACACATCTTGTTGGCAAAACACTTATTTTACCGCTTGTTGGCCGTGAAATTCCCGTTGTTGCCGACGAGTACGTTGACATTGAGTTCGGTACAGGTTGTGTTAAAATCACTCCCTGCCACGACCCCAATGACTTTGAGGTTGGCAAACGTCACGGACTCGAGGAAATTCTTGTTCTTGATGATAACGCCAAAATTAATGAAAACGGCGGCAAATATGAAGGTCTTGACAGATACGAAGCAAGAAAACAGATTGTAAAAGACCTTGAAGACGGCGGTTATCTTGTTAAAATCAAACCTCACGTACACAACGTAGGTAAATGTTACCGCTGCGGTACAACGGTTGAGCCGATTGCTTCAAAACAATGGTTTGTTAAGATGGAGCCACTTGCAAAGGCTGCGATTGATGCTGTAAAAACCAGAGATACCGAGTTTGTTCCCGACAGATTCCAAAAAACATATCTCAACTGGATGGAAAACGTTCGTGACTGGTGTATTTCACGTCAGTTATGGTGGGGTCACAGAATCCCTGCTTACTACTGCGACGACTGCGGAGAAATGACAATTTCTAAAACAGATGTTTGCACATGTCCTAAGTGTAACGGTAAAAACATCCGTCAGGAAGAGGATGTTCTTGACACATGGTTTTCGTCGGCGCTCTGGCCGTTTTCAACACTCGGTTGGCCTGAAAATACAAAAGATCTTGAATATTTCTACCCCACAAGTGTACTTGTAACAGGTTACGATATCATTTTCTTCTGGGTTGCAAGAATGATGTTCTCAGGTCTTGAACACACAGGAAAAGCACCTTTTAAGCACGTACTTATCCACGGTCTTGTACGCGATTCACAAGGCAGAAAGATGTCAAAATCACTCGGCAACGGTATTGATCCGCTTGAAATAATCGATCAGTTTGGCGCGGATGCTCTCCGCTTTACTCTTGCTACAGGTAACGCACCCGGTAATGATATGCGTTTTTATAACGAAAGAGTTGAGTCTTCAAGAAACTTTGCAAACAAAGTATGGAATGCAGCCAGATTTATTCTTATGTATGCACAGAGCGACGATGCAAAGGATTATAAGATTAATATGTCTGCTCTTGCTGATGAAGATAAATGGATTCTTCACAAGTTCAATGAACTTGCAAAAGATGTAACTGACAACCTTGATAAGTTTGAAATCGGTCTTGCACTTCAGAAAGTTTATGACTTTATTTACGATAGTTTCTGTGACTGGTACATTGAACTTGTTAAGCCGAGACTTTATGAGGGTGGCGACACTGCAAACAATGCTCTTTCGGTTCTTGTTACAGTATTTACCGAAACGCTCAAAATGCTCCATCCCTTTATGCCGTTTATCACCGAGGAAATCTGGCAGTCGATGCCTGTTGAGGATGAATCAATTATGATTGCTCCCTTCCCTAAATACAGTGATAATCTTTGCTTTGAGGCTGAATGTACAAAACTCGAAAACATCATGGAATCTATCACTGCAATCCGTAATAGACGCGCTGAAATGAATGTTCCAATGTCCAAAAAGGCAAAACTTTACATCAACCCCAGAGTTAATGGCTCATTTAACGGAAGTGAGATGTTCTATGTAAAACTTGCAGGTGCAAATGAAGTTGAATTTGGTATTTGCAATGATAACAATGCCGTTAAGATTGTTACATCTGCAGCCGACCTTTACATTCCGTTTGAAGACCTTGTAAACCTTGATGAAGAACGCACAAGACTTCAAAAAGAACTTGCACACGCAAACGACGAATTAAAGCGTGTCAATTCAAAGCTTTCAAACCAAGGCTTTGTTGCAAAAGCACCTGCAAAGCTTATTGAAGCTGAAAAAGAAAAACTTGTTAAGTATGAAACACTTGTAAAAACACTTACCGAGTCGTTAGAAAAACTTTAAGATGGACTACAACAAAGCACTACAATTTATACACGGCACAAATAATTTTTCTGCAAAACCAGGTCTTTCACGGATTGCTGAACTTTGCAACAAGCTCGGCAATCCGCAAAATAACCTTAAATTTATTCACGTAGCAGGTACAAACGGCAAAGGTTCAACAGTCACTATGATTGCCTGTGCGCTTGAGGATGCAGGTTTTAAAGTCGGTAAGTTCACATCTCCGTATGTTTTTGATTTTCGGGAGAGAATTGAGATCAACGGTCATATGATTGAAAAAGACGAACTTGTAAAGCACACAAAAACTGTAATGGACATTGCAGAACAAATGAACGAAAAGCCAACTGAATTTGAAATTGTTACTGCAATTGGATTTTTATATTTTAAAGACCAAAACTGCGATTATGTTGTTTTGGAGGTTGGACTCGGTGGAAAATTTGATGCTACAAACATCATTGAAAAACCTGAGGTCAGCGTTATTTGTTCAATATCACTTGACCACACGCATATATTGGGCGAAACAGAAGAAAAAATCGCGACCGAAAAAGCAGGAATCATCAAAGCTGATTGTCCTTGCGTTATCTATTGTCAAAACTCCGAAAAAGTAACACAGGTATTTAAAGATACGTGTAAATATTTAGGATCTCCCCTATACACTGCAAACACACAGAATTTAAAAACACTTACATCAAAAGATGACAAAAATGCTTTTGATTACAATGGCATGCGCTTTAATATGACACTTTTGGGAAAGCATCAAATTTACAATGCATTAAATGCAATTTGTGCACTTGAAGTGTTAAAAATCGACTCAAAGCACATTATTTCAGGAATTAACAGGGCCAAGGCACACGCAAGATACGAAGTAATAAGTCAAAAACCGCGTGTTATTGTTGATGCAGGACACAATCGTGACGGTATTGAACAACTACTCAAAACACTCAAAACCGACAAAAAAGTTGGCGATATTACTGTGATTTTCGGAATGGTCAAAGACAAAGCATATCAATATGCAATACGCGAAATAGCATCAGTTGCAAAAACAATGATTTGCCTAAAACCCGACAGTCCACGTGCACTTTCATCATTTGATATGAAAAATATTGCAGAGATGTTTTGTACCGATTGTCACGCGTATGAAAACCCAACCGATGCCGTGACACATGCGGTAAAAAAAGCCGGTAAAACAGGAACTATACTGGTTTGCGGTTCATTCTATATCATCGAAAATGTTGTAAAAGAATTAAACATTCTACTATAAACGACAAAATTTTTAAAGACTTTCTATTATTATGATAGAAAGTCTTTTTTATTTGGGAGGAAAGTATGAATGTTGAATTTAAAATAACAGGCGGTAAGATGCGTGTTCTTTTAAAGGGTGAACTAGATCATCACTGTGCAAAAAAACTGTGCGAAACAATTGATTTTAAAATCTCGGTAGAAAAACCCTCAATTGTACTTTTAGACTTTTCGGGTGTTACTTTTATGGACAGTTCAGGTCTTGCGGTTGTTGCGGGAAGAAAGAAATTATGTGACAAATTTAAAATTGAATCTTATATAACAAACATCAGCGGACATCCGCAAAAAATCTTAAAAATGGCGGGTGCGGACAAGCTTATTAAATTTTGGGAGGATCAAAATGAAGATTGATAACAGCATTAAAATTGAATTTTTATCAAAATCGGCAAACGAAGGGTTTGCACGTGTTGCTATTGCAGCTTTTGCATCACAACTCGACCCAACACTTGAACAAATAAACGAAATTAAAACAGCTGTGAGCGAGGCTGTTACCAACTGCATTGTTCACGGATACCGAGATAAGATAGGTACAATTTACATAACGGCAAAACTCAGTAAAAACAAACTCATTATATCCATCCGAGATAAAGGTTGCGGAATAGAAAATGTTGAAAAAGCAAGAGAGCCTCTCTTTACAACCGGCAATGAAAATGAACGTTCCGGAATGGGTTTTACCATTATGGAATCGTTTATGGACAAAATAAATGTGGTATCAAAAGTCGAAAAAGGGACAAAAGTCACTATGACAAAAACACTTGATACAAAGCAAGGTATTTAAAATGTTACAGGCAACAGATGAACAACTGCTTGTTACCCAGAACATCGGCCTGATTAATATGGCAGTAAAAAAATATACTGGGTTTGGAGTGGACTATGATGATCTTTTTCAAATTGGTGCTGTTGGTCTTGTAAAAGCGGCAAAGGCATTTGATGCAAGTAAAAATCTTCAATTTTCAACCTATGCGGTAACAAAGATTATTGGCGAAATTAAAACATACTTACGTGACAACGGTGAAATAAAAGTACCACGTAACATAAAAGAACAGAAATTTAAAATTCATAAAGCAAATTCCATACTTTTAAAAGAATTGGGTCGCGAGCCGAAAATGTCTGAAATAGCAGAGTATACAGGTATTTCCAGCGAAGATATAATATACGCTCTCGATGCAACACAAAGTACAGTATCTCTTGACATTCCGGTTGAAGAAGGCGGGGTAACAGTCGGTTCATCTTCACAAGAAGATGCCGCAATTGACCGAATTATGATTTCACAATTATTATCAACACTTAATCCGACCGAGCGAAAATTGATTGTACTCAGATATTTTGCCGACAAAACTCAAGCGGAAATTTCCAAAGAACTCGGTATGTCGCAAGTTCAGGTATCACGGCTTGAAAAGAAAATACTTACAAGACTGAAAGAATTATCAGAATAAATTAGCACTCTAATCAGCAGAGTGCTAATTTTAACTATCTAGACACACTTTGTTAATGATTTGTTAATAATTTTAGGGTACACTAAGGACAAATGAGGCAAATAGATATACAAGAAAAGTGGGATCTGTATATTGAGCCGGTTGTGAAAGGAGATACACTATGGATATCAATAAATTTACACAAAAATCCATTGAAGCAATACAGTATGCTCAAAATATTGCAATTGAAAACGGAAACCAACAACTTGAGCAACAACACCTCTTTTTAGGGCTGTTAAAGCAACAGGGACTCATTTCGCAATTGCTTATTAAAATAGGCTGTAATGATGTGCAAATTGAATCGGATGTTAATGACGAAGTTGCAAAATTACCCAAAATAAGCGGTTCGAATACTGAGATTTATGCAAGTGCTGATTTGTCACAAACACTGACTACAGCCGATCAAACCGCAAAAAATATGAAAGATGACTATACATCGGTTGAACATATATTTTTGGCATTACTTTCTAATCCAAACCCCGATATGAAAAAGATATTTGAACGCGGAGGTATTAAAAAAGATGCCGTTCTGAATGCACTTGCTGATATACGCGGCAACACACGTGTTACATCTCAAACACCGGAGGATACCTACGATGCATTGAATAAATACGGAACCAACCTTACAGAACGTGCAAAAACAGGTAATCTCGATCCCGTCATCGGCAGAGATGCTGAAATAAGAAATGTTATAAGAATTCTATCGAGAAAAACAAAGAACAACCCTGTTCTCATAGGTGAACCAGGCGTTGGTAAAACAGCGATTGCAGAGGGTCTTGCACAACGAATTGTAAAAAAAGACGTCCCGTCAAGCCTAAAAGATAAAACTGTGTTTTCACTCGACATAGGTGCGCTTATAGCGGGTGCAAAGTACAGGGGCGAGTTTGAGGACAGGCTGAAAGCGGTTTTAAACGAAATCAAAAAGAGTGAAGGTCAAATCATATTATTTATTGACGAGTTACACACAATAGTTGGTGCAGGTAAAACCGACGGTGCAATGGATGCCGGAAACATTTTAAAGCCGATGCTGGCGCGCGGAGAACTGCACTGCATTGGCGCTACAACACTTGACGAATATAGAAAATATATTGAAAAAGACCCTGCTCTTGAGCGCAGATTTCAGCCTGTGCTTATTGAACAACCTACTGTTGAAGACACCATTACAATCCTCAGGGGTCTTAAAGAAAGATATCAGGTATTTCACGGAATTGAAATTCAAGACAACGCACTTATTGCGGCAGCAACACTTTCAGACAGATATATATCCGACAGATTTTTGCCTGACAAAGCTATTGATCTTGTTGACGAAGCATGTGCAATGATACGATGCGAAATTGATTCAATGCCATCGGAACTCGATGATATACAGCGAAAAATTATGCAACTCGAAATTGAAGAACAAGCACTCAAAAAAGACAGTGAAGCGGCAGACAGATTAAAAGATATTCGACTTGAACTGTCACGTTTAAAAGATAGTTTTGCCGAAATGAAAGCAAAGCTAGAAAATGAAAAAACCGAAATTGCCCAGTTATCACAAATACGAAAACAAATAAATGAACTTAATATCGATATTGAAAACGCCGAGCAGAGTCACGATCTTGAAAAAGCAGCAAAGTTAAAATACGGAACACTTCCCGAACTCTTAAAACAATTAGAAGTTGCGGAATCAAAGGCTGCCGAACATAAAAACGAAAACACTCTTCTTCGTGACAAAGTTACCGACGAGGAAATTGCAAAAATAATTGAACGTTGGACTGCTATTCCGGTAGCGCGTCTTGTTCAGAGCGAACGCGAAAAACTGCTTGATCTTAGTGACATTTTACACAAAAGAGTTGTTGGTCAGAATGACGCTGTAGAGCGAGTTTGTGACGCAATAATCCGCTCACGTGCAGGTATACAGGATAAAAACAGACCTATCGGCTCATTTATGTTTCTCGGTCCGACAGGTGTCGGAAAGACCGAACTTGCAAAGGCACTTGCCGAATCTCTATTTGATGATGAAAAGAATATAGTAAGAATTGATATGACAGAATATATGGAAAAATTCTCGGTATCAAGACTTATCGGTGCCCCTCCCGGATATGTTGGATTTGAAGAAGGAGGACAGCTAACCGAAGCCGTAAGACGTCATCCATATTCTGTTGTGTTATTTGATGAAGTTGAAAAAGCGCATCCCGATGTGTTTAACATTTTGTTACAAGTGCTTGATGACGGTCACATAACCGACTCACAAGGCAGAACGGTTGATTTTAAAAATACTATTATAATTCTCACTTCAAACCTCGGCTCATCTGTTTTGCTTGAAGGCATTGACGAAAACGGTAACATAAGCCAAAAAGCTAGTGATGAAGTATATGACCTTGTAAAACACAGTTTCAGACCTGAATTTATTAACAGACTTGATGAAATTGTACTTTACAAGCCTCTTAGCAAAAAAGATATTACAAGTATTATAGATTTGTTTATCAATGCGCTTAACAAACGCCTTAAAGAAAAAGAGATAACTTGTGTTTTGACTGAAAATGCTAAAAACCACGTCATTGAAAACGGATACGACCCCCTTTACGGTGCACGCCCGTTAAGACGCTATATTCAAAAAAACATCGAAACGCTAATTGCAAGAAAAATTATTGAAACAAGTTTGCCTCACAACACGGTAATTACTGTAGATGTTGAAAATGATGAATTTATAATTAAATAATCGAATAAAAAAACCTCTCTTTGAATAGTATTTAAAGGGAGGTTTTTTATGGCTACGCAAGAAAAACAGTTTGTACATCAAGCGCCTCACAACATCGTTATGGAAAATAGAAAAAAATTATCGGTAAGCGGTGTGATTGAAATAAACAGTTTTAACGAACAATTGATCGAGGCTATGACCGAAATGGGACTGTTATTAATAAAAGGTGAAGGGTTACATATAAACAAATTAAACAAAGAAAGCAAGGAAATGAATGTTGACGGAAAAATATTGTCACTTATCTATCAACAAAAAACAAATAAATCAACCGGGTCTGTGTTTAAGAGTTTATTTAAATAAAAGTGGAACAATACATTTCTGAACAACTAAAATTATTTTTATTCGCCCTTATTACAGGTGCAATTATAAGCATAATCTACGATATATTCAGAATTATAAGAATAGCCTTTTTAAACACAACCGTAATTGTTGTTATAGAGGATATAATATTCAGTTTTATTGCACTTTTGATAGCAATAATATTTTTTTCAAGTTGCAACTACGGCGAAATCAGGGCATATTTACTTTTCGGTATGCTTTCGGGGGCATTACTTTGCAATATGACACTGGGACGACTTATTATATCAATATCAAAAATAATTATTTTTATTTTAAAACGTATTTTTGCAATAATCCTCTATCCATTCAAGGTGATTTTTAAGGCAATTTGTAAATTTTTTAAAAAAATATGTAAAATTTTAAAAAAAGACTTTATTTTTCTATTTAAAAGAGTTATTATTATAAAGGACAAATTTACAAAAAGAAAGGAAGGTATAAAAACAGATGGCAAGAATAAAGTCAAAAGGCACAAATATGTTTGTAAAAATCGTTTTTGTCGCAGTAATAATTTATTTGCTTTATGTTTCCGCCGACCTTTGCATAAAAATATCAGAGAAAAAAACTCAGAACAACAGTTTAAGAGAACAAATTTCGATTGCAACAATCGAAAACGAGCAACTCGAAAGCACAAAAAATGCTGAGATGGATGCTGAATATGTCGAAAAAGTCGCAAAAGAACACGGCTATGTAAATTCTGATGAGAAAGTTTACGAAAGTATTTCATAAAAAACTTATAAAACCCGAAAGGTTATCTTTCGGGTTTTATTTTTGAATAATTTTAGTTAAAATAAATAATATTTTATAAAAAAGTGTTTATTTTTTATAAAATATATGATATAATTTATACAGATACTAGATAGTATCCATTATAAACAACGGAGGATAAGCTATGAAAACTTTATTTAATTTAAGAAAAATAACACTTGATGACAAAGATCAAAAATTAATTGAGAAAAAGCTTACCCGCCTCGACAAGTTTTTTAGCGAAAACGCTGTCGCCACGGTAACGGTAAACAAAGTAAGAGAAAATATGACAGCCGAGGTTGCAATAAATGACAAAGGAATGATGTTTCGTGCAGAGCGCTCAAACAAAAGCGTTACTGCATGTGTAGATGAAGTTATTGATTTACTGACAAGACAAATACGAAAAAACAAAACCCGTCTTGAAAAACGCCTTTATCAAGGCTCACAAATGAATTTTGATGTGGGGTATGTTGACCAGGAAGAATACAATATTGCAAAAAGAAAACAAATTATACTAAAGCCAATAGATGTTGAAGATGCAATCTTAGAAATGAATATGCTTGATCATTCATTCTTCTTATACAAAGACAAAAAAACTCAAAAAGTTTGTGTGGTTTACAAAAGAAATGACGGAGATTATGCAATTATAGAAACTGAATAAAAGCACAAAATCCCCTGTTCATAAAGAACAGGGGATTTTAATATTACTCATTAAAATCAGCATTTATCGATTGTTCATCATTTTCTATTATAGTCTGATCTTGTTCTTCCTCTGTTGGAACATCACTGAATACTTCCTCAACCGCTGATTCTGTAACCTCTTCTTCAAATTTTGTTTCGGTCACATTAAATTGTTGTTCACGCTGTTTTTGCCACAATTCAAAACCGCTTTGATTGTATCGGATAAGGAATATTAACAACGATGTAAGTGGGAGACAAATAATCGATAAAACAAGGAAGAGAAGTGCTTTATCATGTGCATATTCTTTATAAATTCCATAAACAGAAATAAAATAATATACATAATAAATAACACTTATAACAAACGCTACTGCTCCAATAAGACTCGCAATAACAGTAATCACCATTGCAACGCCCGAAAGACCTACAATAAACGATGATATTATAGTAAACGGTAACATAACAATAGTAACACATAGAGTTACAATTCTTAAAACAAGAAGTTTAGTTGCGGTTTTTGTAGTGTTATTCATAGTTTTGTTTATATCATCATAAACAAAACCTATAAGATAAGAATTCGCTACCGGCACAAATGCTAAAAAAGCATTTTTAATATTACGGCGTGATGCTATTCTATAAAGACCAATCGACATTAATATATATTTAACAACAGATATAAGTGTCGGAATGGTTAAAATAAAACACATTACCAAAAAAACACTTAATATATTCTCTGCGTAATTACCATAACTGCTGCCATAATTATAATCATTGCCAAAACTATAATACGGTAAGTAACTTTGCATAAAATACCCTCCCCTATTTGTCTTTCAACGAACGCTGTAGCCAGATAAGACCTATATCAAGCGCATCATAAAGGCTCTTTTTTTCGCTCTTTTTAAGAAGGCGCTGCTGAGGCGGTAAACTTTCGTCTGTTAACAACAGTTCAAGTGAAAGTCTGGTTGGAACATCATTATCATCAGCTGCTAAAACATTGATAAAAATAATGTGTGTTTGTGAAGGATCACCAAAATAGTAATAGTTTTTGCAACGCACAAGCGGTAAACCCTTATAAGTAAAATATTTAGATGTTTGCTTTTTTTCTGCCATAGTATTCTCCAATCTTTAAAGATACAGTTATCTGTCTATATAGAATATCACATTTAAACCACTTTGTAAAGCAAGATAAATAAAATTTAATATATTGTACATTAACTTAAAGTGTGTTACAATACTTAATATGTCAATCACGGAGGAAAAAATGCTGAATACCGATATCATAAATACACGTCTTGCGCAAATGAATGAAATGCAGCGCAGTGCCGTTGAGCATACCGAAGGTCCGCTTTTGATACTTGCAGGTGCAGGTAGCGGAAAAACAACAGTTCTTATAAGCAGAATTGCAAATATAATTGCAAAAGGGCTATGCTATCCTTCTAATATTCTTGCAATTACATTTACTAATAAAGCGGCAAAAGAACTTGTATCACGAATTGACGCTCTTCTCGGCGAAGACGGTCAAGGTGTATGGGCTTCTACTTTTCACAGTTTCTGTGCAAAAGTGCTCAGAAAAAACATTGAGGTTTTGGGTTATTCCAATGACTTTTCTATATTTGATACCGATGACTCACTCAGAGTCATAAAAGCCCTTCAAAAAGAACTCGGAATAGACCCGCAGATACTACCACCGAGAGCGGTACTTTCTCGAATATCACGCTGTAAAGACGCTCAGATTCCACCAGAAGATTATACAGGTCACTTTGGAAACGACAGTTATAACAACGATATCTGTACTCTTTATGAACGATACGAAAAAGAACTTAAAAAATCAAATGCCCTTGATTTTGACGATATCATTTTAAAAACCGTTACTATTTTTGAAAAATTCCCATTTATTCTTGATTACTATGCAAATAAATTCAAGTATATTATGGTAGATGAGTATCAAGACACTAACCCGATACAGTATAAATTGATTTATTTACTTCAAAGTCAGCATCATAATCTGTGTGTTGTAGGCGATGATGACCAGAGTATTTATAAATTCAGAGGCGCAACAATTGAAAACATTCTATCCTTTGAAAAAACATTCAAAAACACACGCGTTATACGTCTTGAACAAAACTACCGTTCTACAGGTAATATTTTAAAAGCTGCTAACAACGTCATTGAAAACAACAGCGAAAGAAAAGGAAAAACGCTGTGGACAGCGTCGGGTGACGGAGATAAGATATTCGAAAACAGATTAGAAGATGAATACTACGAGAGCTTTTTTATTGCCGATACCGTTTTGGACGGTGTTGCGTCCGACAATATGAAATACGGCGATTATGCCATTCTATACAGAACAAATGCACAATCAGCCACAATTGAAAGAACCTTTGTAAAAAGCGGCATCCCCTACAAAATCGTAGGCGGTACAAGGTTCTATGAGCGAAAAGAAATCAAAGACATACTTGCTTATATGTTCCTTGTGCATAATACCACAGATGATTTAAGGCTTTTGCGCATAATAAACGAGCCTAAGCGTAAAATCGGACAAGCAACCGTAGATAATCTCAAAGCAATTGCAACAAGTCTTGATACGTCAATTTTTGAAGCAGCAAAACAATCGGCAAGTTTTAGCGAAACTGTTCGTGCGAGTGCAAAACTTTTGGAATTTGTTGCTCTCATTGAACATTTAAGAGAATTAAGTACTTCCCTGCCACTTTCACAGCTCATCTCTGAAATTTCGGTCAAATCGGGCTATATTGCAATGCTTGAAGCCGAAAATACCGAAGAAGCAAAAGATAGAATAAACAACATTGCTGAACTGGTATCGACCGCGGCTGCATTTGAACAGCAAAGCGACGACACAACACTCGGAGCATTTCTGGAAGAAATTTCACTTATGACCGATCTTGACAGTCTTGAAGACGGTGATGACAGAGTTGTACTTATGACACTGCACAGCGCAAAGGGTCTTGAATTTAATACAGTTTTTCTTGCAGGTGCCGAACAAGGTCTTTTCCCGAGTATGCGTTCAATCGAAGACGAACAAGAACTCGAAGAAGAACGACGACTTATGTACGTTGGTATTACACGTGCAAAAAAACGTCTTTATATTACACACACCCAAAGACGCACAATGTACGGTGATACAAAATACAACAAGCCGTCACAGTTTTTAAACGAAATCCCCACGGAACTTATTGAATATCTATACAAAAAAGAATCTAAACCGACAACAAGTTTTGCAGGTCCTTCAATGTATACACAAATTAACCGCGGTCCCAAAGTCACTGTATCAAAGATTCAGCCAACTATCGCACCACAGATACGAAAACCGCAGACACAAGCTCAAACTACCGAGTTTGAATTTGACATTGGTGAGCGCGTAATGCACAAGACCTTTGGAGTTGGTACACTTGTATCCAAAAAACCAATGGGCGGAGATATTTTGCTTGAAATTAACTTTGACAATGCCGGAACAAAAAAAGTTATGGCAAATTTTGCAAAACTTACAAAAGCATAAAGTAAAAGGTAGAATCAATTGATTCTACCTTTTTTATTTGATTTATTTTGCCATTGCAATTTCGAGTGTGTCGCGGGCAATTACAAGTTCTTCATTAGTAGGAAGTACATATCCCTTAACTTTTGAAGTTTTGGTTGTAATCTCGGTATTTTCTTTAACATGAGGAATGCTGTTTGCCTCGTAGTCAAGCTCAACGCCAAGATATGAAAGACGTTCCATAACCTTTTCGCGAAGGAGCGGGTCATTTTCGCCGATACCAGCAGTAAATACGATTGCATCAACACCGTTCATAGCAGCAGCATACGAACCAATGAATTTAAGGATGCCATAGTGCTGCATTTTGATAGCAAGCATAGAACGCTTGTCACCTGCTTCAGCAGCTTCGTTTACTGTACGGCTATCGTTTGAAAGACCTGAGATGCCAAGGAAACCTGACTTTTTGTTGCACATTACGTCAAGATCGTGTGCTGAAAGATTTTCTTTTTCACCGATATATGTAAGAACTGAGGGATCCATTGTACCACAACGTGTACCCATAAGAACACCGTCAACAGGTGTAAGGCCCATTGATGTATCGATTACTTCACCGTTTTTAATAGCAGTGATTGATGCGCCGTTACCGATATGGCAAGTAATGATTTTAAGATCCTTAATATCTTTACCCATAACACGTGCGCACTCGTTTGCAACATATCTGTGTGATGTACCGTGTGCACCGTAACGGCGGACATCGTACTTTTCATAATATTCATAAGGAATTGCAAACATATATGCTTCCTCAGGCATCGTCTGATGGAATGATGTGTCAAAAACAGCAACCTGGGGTACGTCTTTGCCAAGCACTTCAAGACAAGCCTTAATACCTGTTACGTGAGCAGGATTGTGAAGGGGTGCAAGAGCTGAAAGTTCGTTGATTTTGTTTAAAACATCTTCATCGATAAGAGTTGATTTTGAGAAGATTGCACCGCCCTGAACAACACGGTGACCAACAGCTTTAATCTCGTCAAGTGAGTTAATAACCTTGTCATCCCCCTCAACGAGTTCATGGATAACAAGTTCAAAAGCAACCTTATGGTCGGCAATCGGGATTTTCTTTTTGAATACCTGACGTTCATCCTCGCCAACTTTGTAGCCGAATATACCCATTTCATCACCGATACATTCGCAATTACCTTTTGCAAGAAGTTTTTCGCCGTTCATATCAATAAGTTGAAACTTAAGTGATGAACTGCCTGCATTAATGACTAAAATGTTCATTTTATTCCTCCGATTTTTTTATTAACTATAATATTATAAATAAAAATTTTTTATAATTCAACTGTTTTTGCTAAAATAGTCAGAAATTGATGAAACTATGTTTTGTGCAAATTGATTTTTGAAATTTTCTGTCAAAACAAGTTCGTATTCAGACGGGTTGCAAACATAGCCACATTCAACAAGAATACAAGGAAATCTATATTCACGGCACACGTTAAGGCTTTGTTTTTTTACACCTTGATTTTTGATATTTGTTCCGTTTGTAATAGTTTTAGAAACAGTTTCAGCAAGAGATTGTGAAACATCACGGGAATAGAGTACAAGAGAGCCTGTGGCTTTATTAAAATCCTCGTATTGTGACACTGAATTGTGATGAACAGATATACACAAATCTGGATTATATGAACGAATAAGTGCTGCTCTGTCTTTTAACAATAGTGTGTTATCTATTTTGCGCGTTAGAAACACATCAGCACCTGCTGATTCTAATTTATTTGCAATAATCTGCGACATAGCAAGATTCAGTTGCGCTTCTGTAGCGCCTTTAGTTGAAACAGGGCCGAGCGCTCCCGGATCACTACCTCCATGACCGACGTCAATTACAATCTTTTTACCCTGCAGAGTATTTGACGGTTGATAAACGTATATATCAAGCGTTGTGTTATTTTTGCGATGGGTAAAGAACCCTGTTATTTTTGAATTCGGAAGCGTTATTGCAAGTGTACTGTTATTATCTTGTGAAATGTATCTGCACAGCGTTTTTTTGGAATTTTTGATTTCAGGTGTTGAAGTGCCATATAAATTTACAAACAGAACACCGGTTTCACTTACACTGCAATATGTCTCAAAAACATCTTTCGATGTTACTGTTATCACTTGATAGTTGGATTTTTTTATATCAACAGTCGGCTCAACCAGTGATTGCGATACATCTTCTTTTGAAATCCATTTGCCCGAAAGCAGTTTATAATATTCATTTGCAAACGATGTAGCAATAACGATACTGCCTTTTGGAAGTTGATAATTATCCATCATCGACCCGCCGAAAACGCTATCATAAACATAACATTCATCTTTGGTATAGAATGTTTTGGCAGTGTTTTGCAAAGTTATTGATGCTTTTTTATCAAAATCGGTGCGCACACCGTCTTTTATTGCATAAAACAAAATTTCGCCGTAATTGACATTATCATATATTATATTCGGAAAAGAAAGTGTTGTTGTAAAAGTTGCTTTTTGTTCTTTTTCATCAGTTTTATTAAGTCTGACATCTTTTCCTGCAATTGTCGCATATATTTCGGCATCAGCAGTAGCATCAATAGATACCGTTATTGTTTCAAGTGGCGAAAAAATACACTCACCTACAGGAAATGCACCGTCTTTATAAAAAACATTTTGTTCGTCATTAGCTTTTTCAGACGTTTTTATAATTGTCACAGTTTTTGTCTGATTTCCGCTTTTGAAAGTAAAAGTGTTTTTGCCTTTTTTTAAAGATACATACTCGCTGAAATATCCGTTTTCGGTAAGCGATACTTTTTTTCCGTTCATTGTAAGCGGAAATTCGGTATTTGAAACACCGCTAACAGAACAATTTGAATGTTCGGTTGAATAATTATTTTCAGGCGAAGTTATTTTTAGTTGTTTAGATTTTACAGCAGAAGTTGTGTGTTCAACTGTAGATTTTTCAGTGAGAGCTTCAGTGTTTTTTAAAAGAGAGGAATAATTAAAAAACACATTGCCCTTGATTGAAGAATAATTTTTACATATAGCTAATTGTGTTTTTATTTGTTCAGCGCTGTCAAATCCCTTATAATCTCCCTCTAATTTGTAAAGTGCGTGACCTACATACAGTTCTACCCCTGATTGCTCACACAAGTCATTCCACCACTCGACGAGAGGTTCAAAAGGTGCATTATCATCAATAGTTGACCAATAAATCTGAGGACAGATATAATCAACCCAACCATTTTTAACCCACAGACGCGAATCAGCATAAATATTGCTGTATGACGAAAGCCCATTGGTTTTTGAGCCATATTGGTTTTGAGAAGCATTATCCCATATACCAAATGGACTTATACCAAACACTGAATTATATTTATGTACAAGTTCGTACACTTCTTTTACAAGTATATTTACATTATTACGTCTGAAATCACCTATATTATCAAACTCTCTGCCATATTTTTTAAAGTCTTCATCATCGGGATAATCGGTTACATTATAAGGATAAAAATAATCATCAAAATGTATGCCGTCCACATCATAGTTTTTTAAAATTTCCTCAACACCGCGCTTAACAAGTTCGCGCACCTCTTTTAATGCGGGATTGAAATATACATATCCATCAGAACAAGTAACAGTATATTCAGGATGTTTTTTTGCAGGATTTGATTCGCAAAGCGTGTCAAGTTGATTGGCTTTACATACGCGATAAGGATTTATCCACGCGTGTAACTTTATTGAATTGTTGTGACAAGCAGTTATTATGTATTTCAAAGGGTCAAAATTGTTATTTGGTGCATTACCCTGTGTTCCCGAAACAACATGGCTCCAGGGAAAAACATCTGATTTATATAAAGAATCAGCAGTTGGACGTACCTGAAAGAAGATTGTATTAATTTTATTTGATTTACACGTTGTTATTATCTGATTTATCTCGTTTTTTAACTCGTTTTCTGATAACGATTGTTTTGAAGGAAAATCGAGATTGCTAACCGTCCCAACCCACACACCACGTACTGTATCGTTGGCTGTTACAGGTAGGTAAAAACACGACATTGAAAAAATCAATGCCGTGATTTGTACAAATATAAATTTTTTAATTGCATTTAATTTCATCAAGATATTAATCCAAGTTTTGTATCAGTTTCTGTGTAATTGAGAAAATTATATTTTTCTGAAACTGACTTTTGGTCATTAGCTCTATTGAATGTATATGCAGCGTTATTAAAAATAATGTACTCGTCCATAAATATAACACGATGTTCTTTTGCGCCTTTTAAAATGATTGCAAAACTGATATTCTCCACGGGAATTTCTATTGCATCGTGTTTTGTAAGACGGAGTGATGTAAGCCAATCACAAATTGACTTAATATCTGATGCCTGTGTTACTGTTTTTTGTTTGTATGTACGCTCCAAATCAAAAATAGTCTTTTTAAATTCTACCGATGTTATGCTATCACTGTTAAGTTTTATTGACGGACTGAATTTTTTTGTACAAGACGAAAAAAGCGTTAACACTACAATAATAACCGCCAATACTGAAATTATTTGTTTTTTCATAATTCCTCCACCAAAGTCGACACAACCGTGCCGCTCATAACATCAACTGCTGTTTTAAATACGCTGTTATTAACAAGGCTTATATGTTTGATTTCGTAGATTGTTGAACCGTTTATATACCCAAGGTCAGCCTGAATATAATTATAGTGAAAGTTATTACCGTTATGTGCTTTTGCCGCAATTTTTATTGCCTCGTCCGAATCAATTTTGAATTCCAACGGATTTAACGGCATTGCTGTTTTTATTACGTCATAGGGCATAGATTCATAAACTGAATACTCAGGTGACGAAAATTTTTCGATTTTTCCTGTACGATTGTTTACCTCAACAATAAGGATATCGGAATATTTCATTTGGTCAGGTCGTTTATTGGTATATATATAAGTGTATGTACCAACATTTTCACTGTTAACAATAAGACGGGCGCCGTAAAGTAAATAGCCCTCTTTTTTACGAAGAGCAAAATTTTCGGTCAAAGCATTATACACTGTAACAATGGTATTGTTTGATTTGCCGACTGTATTTTTTTCCTTTGATAATATATCACAACCGCCCAAACAAAATAACACGGTTATTAATATCAACAATATCGAGATAAGCCTTTTCATTTTATCCTCACATATTCTTAAGATAAGTTATTTCTTTTTCGGTAAGACGACGGTAGTGTCCTGATGTGAGAGTACCAATGGACAATTTACCGATACATTCACGTTTCAATCGGATTATTTCAAGACCTACAGCCTCACACATACGGCGGATTTGTCTGTTTTTTCCCTCGTAAATTGTAATACGAAGAATCGTTTTATCTTCGCGGACTTCGTGCACCTCAACATCTGCCGACGAGGTTGTATAATCAAGTTCTTCAAGATATACACCGTTTGAAAGTGTTGAAAGAACAGCAGCATCAACCTTTCCCTTTACAATGGTACGGTATGTTTTAGGAATTCGGTTAGACGGATGCATAAGTTTGTTTGCAAGGTCACCGTCATTGGTCATAATCAAAAGACCTTCACTGTCTTTATCAAGTCTTCCCACAGGATAAAGACGGACACGCTCGTTCTTTATAAGGTCAGTAACACATTTTCTGCCAAGTTCGTCTTTGGCTGTTGTTACATAACCGCGAGGCTTATATAGCATAATATATGTATTTTTCTTTTTATGAGGGTAGATTTGTTCACCATTTACCTTTACAGAAGTTGAGTCGGTGGGTACTTTATCACCAAGAACAGCAACCCTCGGTCCGATAGTCACCTTTCCCTCTTCTATAAGTTTTTCTGCGGCACGTCTTGAACAAATGCCTGTATCTGCTAAAAATTTCTGTACTCTTACAAGTTCTGTCATTTAAATATTCCTTTTATATATTTCAAAATTTTAGTTATTAATAATTCTTTTTTTACTGTAATATCCAGTGGGTTTTGCAAACATAAATTTGATGTTGCCACAGTTTTGTTATTTATCGAATAACAAACGGTTGCAACCGTCTGACCCTTTGCTTTTGGCGGATACACAAAAGGTTCGGATAAAATCGTTTTATTTATGGGGATATTATCTATATTTATTGATATAATATCGTTTGGATTTGTTGCTAAAATCTTTTTTCCGTCGGGTGTTGGCAGCCACACCTTTATTTCACCTTTTTTGGCAACCGTGACAACCTTAACTTTTGAAAAGCCATTATTAAGTGCAGCTATATGATCATTCCAATCATCAGGCGCATTAAGTGTTACACAAACAAGCATAACACCGTCTTTTTTTGCCGCTGAAACAAGACAACGACCCGCCTTTTTGGTAAATCCTGTCTTTACACCCACAGCATACTTATAGATGGACAAAAGTTTATTATGATTTGTCAGTAATCTGCCGTTTGGATTGTTTTTGTACGGAACCCTTATTGATTTTGTAGAAACAATTTGCAAAAACTGAGCATTATTCAAAGCCTCTGCAGTTATTATACCCAGTTCCCTTGCGGTTGTATAGTGATTGTCATCGGGCAAACCCGATGGGTTAGTAAAATGTGTAGAAGTGAGCCCGAGTCGCGTTGCCTTTTTATTCATAAGTTCAACAAAAGCCGTCTCAGAACCCGACACCGCTACCGCAAGTGCCACCGCCGCATCGTTACCCGATGTTAACATAAGACCGTATAGAAGCTCAAGTATTGTGAGTGTTTCTCCCTCTACAAGATACATTGACGAACCCTCAACGCCACACGCTGACTTTGGTATTGTCACCTTTGTGCTGAGATTTGAATTTTCGAGTGTAACAAGAGCCGTCATAATTTTCGTAGTAGATGCCATCGGCATTTTTTTATCACTGTTAACACCTTCGATAACCGAATGTGTTGATTGCTCCATAACAACCATCGACTCAGCACTGTAAGCACAGGTCTTAAACGGAAAGGACAATATTGTCGATATACACAAAAACAAACATATTGATTTTTTAAACAAGATTTTCTCCCCTTTTGTAAAAATCTTACAAAAGGATGCTTTGAATTATTCCTCTTTATTAGTTTTTTTAGAAATAAGACCGCTTATCTGATCAATAAGTTCAGGGATTTTTGTAAAAAGTTTGTCCACGTCATTTGGTGAATCAGATACATTAATCAAACGCACATTACCATCGGTTATAACCAAGAATGCTATTGGCGAAATTTTCACACCACCGCCTGCACCGCCGCCGAAATTATCGGTACCGGGAGTCTTGCCAAAGCCAGAACCACCCGAAACAAAGCCCATAGAAACTTTGGATACAGGGATTACTGTTGTGTTATCCGATACAACGATTGGTTTGCCTATAACACTGTCAACATCTATCATTTTTTTAAGACCATCAATCGCGTTTGTAAGTACATTTTCAACTTTTTCTGCCATTTATAGTTCTCCTTTTATTTTTTCCTTTAATTTTATTGTACCATCAGCAAGTGCCTTTATCAAGCTGACAATTAATTTGAAAATAAATGTTTTGATTATGATTTTAAACACAACCTCAGTTTTTTTGCCGTTATAATCCGCTGTAATGTTTATATCGCTTTTTTTTATTGTAGTAAAGTTTAAAAAGAAATCGTGTATTGCATAGCAAAGCGCATTTATCGTACCAAAAAGCAATGCGGTATCGCAAGGATCATCAGCACTTACAATAATATTTGCTTTAAATAGTTTTATTGAAAAAGAACGCCAAATTATTGCTTTTACTATTTTTAAAGCATCAAAAAGATCTAAAAGTTTTGTGCTGAAACTATCACTCTTTATTTTTTTGGTTGTGTTATCTTTTTTCTTTGATTCAAACTTTTTTAGCGGAATAACATATTTAAAGAACAAAACTTTTACACTGATAAAAAAAGTATCTCTGTAAAAAATATCGATATTTATCGGTATAAACAGTATTAGCAGTATAATTACCGCAAGTGAAACAAAAAACCAAATCATAAAGGCAGTACCTGCTGTGAACCATCTGCATTTTCAAGTGCCGGTTCGGGTGCTTCAAGCTTGGGAAGCGGTGGCAATTTATCGAGAGAATCAATACCGAATGTGCGAAGAAAATCAGATGTGGTTCCGTATAAATGCGGTCTTCCGGGGGCATCAAGACGTCCACGTTCTTCTAAAAGACCTTTTTCAATAAGAGAGTTAATACCATAAAAACAGTCAACACCTCTGATTTGTTCAATATATCCTTTGGTTACAGGCTGATTATAGGCAACAATTGCCAAGATTTCAAGAGCTGCGTTTGAAAGAGGTGTGTTACGACGATGGTCAAGAGCTCTGCGAGTAACCTCGCCGTAGAAATTACGAGTTGTCATCTGATATGCATTTTCAAGTTTAACTATTGTAAATCCACGCTGGTTCTCATCGTAATAATCAATAAGACCTGCTATTATATCATCAATGACTTTTGTGTCTGTTTCGAGTGCTTGTGCAAGTTTTGTTGCATCTATCGGGTCACCGCTTGCAAACAGAATAGATTCAATTGCTCCTGTAAGGTAGTTAAATTCCATTATTTTTCTCCTTGAGGTCAAGATAGATTTCGCTTTCGGAATCGTTAATTGTTATACGCTCATTTTTGGAAAGTTCCAAGACCGCAAGAAAAGTTGCAACAATATCCGAGCGTGTTTTTGAGTATTTGAATAGTGATGTAAAACTCACGTGACGGTGACGGGCAAGAGCGCGTAATACCGTTATAATTTTGGTCTTTACCGATGCAATTTGTCTACCGACAATGCCTTTAAAATTGTTTATTGGAGAAGTAGTTAAATATTTATAGCGTTGTATTACTGTTTTGTATGCATCACCAAGTTTATCTGGAAGATACACGCGAGTATGTTTTTTATCAAACTCAATAACCTGCATTTTTCTTGTATATGTAATACCCGCTCGTTTATTAAGATCGGCAAATTCTCCCAGAATTGTCTTGTATCTTTTGTATTCAGCAAGAGCCTGTGCCAGTTTTTGACGCGGATCTTCCTCTTCCTCCTCAAGTGTAGGAAGCAGCATTTTTGATTTTATATACATAAGGTTTGCTGCCATCTCAATAAACTCACTCGATACCTCAAGGTCCATTTTTTTGAGATCGTCGATATACTCAAGATACTGTTCAAGTATGAGTGAGATAGGAATATCATATATCGATACTTTATTTTTTGAAATAAGAAACAACAACAAGTCTAACGGACCGTCAAACACATTGAGCTTAAAGACGGGTCTTTCCATTTTTGCCTCCTAAAAAATAAGTTGTGCCAGATAAAGTGCGGGTTGCATAAATAAACCGCTGAACAAATTATAACAAAAGTATTGTACTTCACTAATCGCCTGCGACACATAATCCGTAAGCATTATGAAAACAAAAAATGCGATATAGATATAGTTGCCGTATTGCATAATAAAATTGTTAAATGAGTTTGGCATAAAATAGCCAAGAATCCGTGAACCGTCAAATGGGTATACGGGAATAAGGTTGAAAGCGGCAAGACCGAAGTTTAAAAATGCCATAAGCACAAAAAACTCAAAAAACTGATCAAAAAACGCTATTTTGGACACACTCGATGAGTAAAAAAAGAATAGCGAAAGAAAAGTGCTGATTACAGCAAGAATAAGATTTGAAACAGGTCCCGCAAGTGCTGTGAGCATCATTCCTTTTTTGGGTTTTTTAAAATAAAGAGGGTTAACAGGCACCGGTTTGGCCCAACCAAAGCGCAACACAAGCATCATAATAAAACCGATTGGATCGATATGTGCAAGAGGGTTGAGCGTAAGTCTACCCGATTCTTTTGCAGTGGGGTCACCAAGTTTGTACGCAACAAAGCCATGTGCATATTCGTGAACTGTAAGAGATATTATGGTTATCGGCAAAACAAACAATAACTGGTCGTAAATTGACAAAAGTTTGCTAAACATCGATATCCGCCTCCTCAAGCGCTTTTTCGATGCAAAACAGAACCTCATCCCTTCCCTGTTTGGTTTGTGACGAAAACGGAATCACCACAGCTCCATCAAAATTATAAACCTGTTTTAATTCTTCAAGATTTTTTTGAGCAGCTGTTTTTGAAAGTTTGTCAGCCTTAGTTGCAACAACTATAAATGGAATTTTAGCTTCATAAAGATATGTACCCATATCGATATCAAGATCCGACGCACCGTGACGCAAGTCAACCACTGAAATTGCAAGACGTTTGTCACAGTCACTATTGAAATAGTCCTCCATAAAAATGGACCATTTGCGTTTTTCCATATATGATACCTTAGCATATCCATAACCGGGAAGGTCAACAAAATATGCTTTTTTATCAATATCATAGAAATTGATTGTTGCGGTTTTTCCGGGTTTTGCTGAAGTACGCGCAAGTGATTTACGGTTTAAAAGACAGTTAATCATTGAACTTTTACCAACATTCGATCTGCCGCAAAAAACTATTTGCGGCAAATCTTTAAGAAATTGATTCTTTTTAACTGCTGATATTTTTAAAGATACGTTATTGTAATTGAGATTCATACGTTCTCCTTTTTTCTGAAACCTCAGGAGTTGGAATTGTTTTTTCGGTAATTTGCGGCTTTATAGGAGGCATAAGCGCAGTATCAAGCACCTGTGCCACTGTATCAACAGCAACAAACTTCAAACTGCTATATACTGTTTTGTCAATATCTGCAAGATCAGGCAAATTGCTCGACGGGATAATTACTGTTTTAATTCCGTTTTTGTATGCTGCCATTGTTTTTTCTTTAAGACCGCCAATTGCAAGGACACGTCCTGTGAGAGTGATTTCGCCTGTCATTGCCACAGTGTTTTTTACAGGATTCAGACTGAGTGCCGAAACAAGTGCTGTAGCAATTGCAATACCTGCCGAAGGACCGTCTTTTGGTACAGCACCCTCGGGAAAATGAACGTGAATATCACGGGTTTTATAAAAATCGCGGTCGATATCATAAATCGATGCAATTGAACGGATATATGAAACAGCCGCTCTTACGCTTTCTTTCATAACATCGCCAAGACTGCCTGTGCAATCTATTTTTCCTGTACCCTCAAGTACAGAAACCTCAACATTTAAAAGTTCACCGCCGACAGATGTCCAGGCAAGACCGTTTACAATACCGACCATACCTGCATTGTAAAGCGGAACATCACGATACCGTTTTGTGCCAAGGAATTTTTCGATATTTTTATCGGTTACTGAAACCGATTTACCAGCGCCTGAAACAATTGTTGCAGCGGCTGTATGCATAATTTCGCTTATCTTTCGTTCAAGTTCTCGAACACCTGCTTCGCGAGTATAACTTGAAATAATCTCATCAATCGCTTTGTCGCTTATGCGAACCTGTGTGGTTTTTAAACCACACATCTTACGTTGCTTAGGAACAAGAAAATTACGTGCAATATGCATTTTTTCGGTATTGAGATAACTTGAAAGTTCAATAACATTCATACGATCGATAAGCGGACGCGGAATTGTATCGAGTGAGTTTGCAGTTGCAATAAAGAATACGCCTGACAAATCGAGCGGAAAATCAACATAATGATCCTCGAAGTTTATATTTTGTTCACTGTCAAGCACCTCAAGAAGCGCAGATGCAGGATCACCGTGATTATCCGCGCAAAGTTTGTCAATTTCATCAAGAAGTATAAGCGGATTCATTGAACCTGACTTTTTAACTGCTGATACTATTCGGCCCGGCATTGAACCGACATAGGTGCGACGGTGACCGCGGATTTCTGCCTCATCACGAACACCGCCGAGCGATATACGTGCATATTTACGGTTCATCGCCGTTGCAATGCTACGTGCAATTGATGTTTTACCGACTCCGGGAGGTCCGACAAGACAAAGTATTCGTGAATTTCCACCTGCAAGATAGTGAACAGCAAGATGTTCTATTACCAATTTTTTAACTTTTTGCATACCGTAGTGGTCGGCATCCAAAACATTTTGTGCTTGTTTAAGATCGTTGCAAAGTTCGGTATATTGACCAAACGGAATATCGAGTACGGTATCAAGATAAGATTCAATCACCGAGCCTTCGTGTGACATAAGAGGCATTTTTGCAAGTCGTTCAACTTCTTTTGTCAGTTTTTGCTTTATTTCGTCTTTTACTTCAAGTGAATTTATCTTTTTAAGATAGTTTTCAAGGTCTTCGTCATACTGTTCGTTTTCACCAAGTTCACCTTGAATTGCTTTTAACTGTTCTTTAAGATAAAACTCTCTCTGATTTGAATCAATCTGATCTTTAACACGTCTTGCTATTTCGTTTTCCATTTTCAATATTTCAATTTCTGTATGGAAAATGGAAATTAATTTTTCTGCACGTTCATAAGAATCTGATATTTCCAGAATCTGTTGTTTATTATCAAGACCCATAAATGAGTAACCTGCAATAAGGTCGGCAAGTTCACCGAGTTCGTGAGCCGACATTACAAGTGCAACAACATCGTCGGCGGGTTTGGGAATATAGTTACAATATTCTTCAAACAAATCGCGGAGCATACGCATAAGAGCTTCTTCGCGAACACCTACCGAACTTGCGGGTTCGGTCACTATTTTCACAGCGAGTGCATTGAGATAACCGTTTTCTTTATAGATTTGAGAGATACGTACACGATCGGTACCCTTTACAATAACACGCACAGTATCCTCATTTACACGAAGTACCTGTTTTATTTTAACCAGGGTACCTATACGATAAATATTGTCAACATCAGGTTCATCAGCAGAAATATCTTTTTGCGATGACATCACCATTAATCTGCCTGATTTCATTGCAGCCTCAACCGCGTTGCAAGATATTTTACGACCGACATCAAAGCTCACTTTTGTACCGGGCATAACAATAAGACCGCGTGTAGGTAGAAGCGCAAAGTTTTTATAATCACCTACTGTTTCATATATGTTAATTTTTTCTGACATAATAATTCCTCTAAAAATAAATTTATTAGATTATTATAATATAAAATTATATATAAATCAATAGGATTTTTTAAACAAAAGGTTAACACAGTATATTATTGCACACACAAATGACAGTGCCGCATATAAGTATATAAGCGATGACCATATAATAAGCGGAATCACAGCAAGAGAAAAAACAATAAAAGTAAAAGGGTGTATTTTTTTTGAAAACACATCAAAAACACATCTTAAAAACAGCCCTGATTTTAAGATGCAGATAACAAACAATGCACATAAAACAACTGTTTCAAAGCGGTCAATAAAGGATGCCACATAACAGCTTTGCCACATAGTGATAATTGGTGTGTCGAGTGAATAATAAATTCTTTCCGATAGGGTACTTATAGCAAACAAAACCGTCAACAAAACATAAACCGGCATGAGTGCAGAACCGATAACAAACATACATCTGTTTGATTTGCGGATATACGGCATTATATAAATAACGTCAATCACACCAAAAACAGAAAGCGGAAAGAGTATACGTCTATCTGAAATTCCCGACACTACTTTTGAAAAATCGCTTTCAAATATGCAAAGTATCAGTATTGCCATAAGGAAGAATATGCAAAGCAATGACATAATCGACACAACAGATTTGCAGCCTCGTAAAGATGAAACAGCAAAGCAAAGTGATACAACACACCCCAAAAAAATACAAATCGGCACAAAGCTCTTATCAAGACAAAAACTGCACACAAAACGACAACCTATAGCAATGCTTGTTGATGCTGATACCAACGCACCAATTGCAAATGTATTTTTTATACGCTTATCTGATGACTTTCTGCCTCCGATAGCACAGCAAAAAAGAGAAAAAGCAATTGATAACGTCAGAATAAAGAAAACAGACAGTACGTCGACGCGATAAAGTAGTGCAATACAAAGACCTGCACAACTTACACAAAAAGAACAAAATATATCGGCTGTTATTGATTTCATACTTCTCCTCCTTTTTGCAAAAGTCCGTCGCGATTTATAAACACTTCTCCACCTGTTTTAAGAAGATTAATTACATTCGGTCTGCCAAGATTTTGCTCATTAGAAAACGATTTGATTTTTTGTGACAACGAAAGACTCTTAGCACGGGTCGTGGACTCTTTTTCAGCGTACAATACCCGTGACGCCTCACCTTCGCAAAGAACCGCTGCTGCACGATAATTTACAAAATCGGATTTAAAGTAATTTTCTAAATCGGATTTTTCAAAAGCCGAGCGTGAAATCACATACAATTGCACAGAATCTAAATATAATCGATTTGTACTTTTTAAATTTACATTATCAAGCGCAGTTTTGATTGTAAAGCCAGTCCCCTTTACATATTCAACTTTGCTTCCAAAATCATTATCAGACGAAGGCATAGAAACCTCGCAAACTATAGTGTACACATTGTTTTTCACATCGATTGCCATCCCACTCACAACATCATATTTCGATATTGTCTGATAACGGCTAAAGAAAGATAGTACAAAAAAAGCAATTATTAAAAAAGTTATATATATTTTCGTTTTTATACTTTTTCTCATACTTTGCCCTGCCTTTTTATGTTGTCTGTAAATTCACTTTGCCTATAATTCATTTTGTATATAGGCGATCTGAAAAATGTGTCGGAACGCGAATCTTTCGACATAATTGAATGCATATAAGTCATTGGTATTCCAATCGATGACATATTGCAAAGAAAGAGCAAAAACAACATAAATCCAACAAAAACACCCGGAAGTCCTGCAACAGTTGCAAAGACAAGCAGTGCAAATCGAAGATAAAAAACAGCGCTTTTAAGATTTGGAACCATAAGACCCATAACACCCGAAAACGCAACAACAATTACACTCGGCGCTGACACAAGTTTTGCATCAACCGCTGCCTGACCGAGTATGATCGCCCCTACAACGTTTAGCGCAAGTCCTATGCTTGATGGCATCCTTGCACCTGTTTCACGCAAAATTTCAAATACTCCAAAAAGCAAAAAAATCTCCAAAACCAACGGCACAGGCACTCCTGTTCTTGCCGCGCTTATGCTATACAGCCATTCGGGCGGAAGCATAGGAAGGTGATGAATTGTTACTGCGACAAAAGATGCAGGAAGTAAAAACGACATATAAAAACCGATTATACGCAGTATTCTGCCGATATTTGCATACCAACAGTTAAGATAATAATCATCGGGGGTCTGAAAGTTTTCTATAAATAAAAAGGGCAATGTGATTGTTGTAGGAGATCCGTTTACAATTATGCCTATACGTCCCTCAAGAAGTTTTGATGCAAAAACATCGGGACGGTTTGTTCTGCCATAGGTTTTTATAAACGAACTTTTGTTATCGCGGATAAAATCGGCAATATAGTTACTATCGGCAATATAATCGGTATCAATAAGTGAAAGACGTTTTTTGATTTCATCTACAAGTTCGGGTTTTGCAATTCCGTCAATATAACAGATTGCAAGTTTGGAATTACTTTGTTTACCCAGTGTTACAAACTCATTTTTAAGGTTATTTGACATTATACGTTTTTTAACAAGAGAAAGATTTGTTACAATGTTTTCGTTAAAACCCTCTGAAGGTCCGATTACAGATTGCTCTGTTTCGGGGGCAGAAACGTCGCGTTGTTTCATTCCCTTTGTGTCAATTGTAATTACCTTTGTGTTGTCACCGATAAAAATGATAGTATCGCCTGACGCAACATTTACAACTGCCGTTTGTAAATCATCGCAAAGTTTTGCACTGTGAACAAATACGCCTGAATCATTTACAAAAGATATATCATCTGTTAACGACATTTTGCAAAGCGGTTGTATTATATAGCGGTTTACAACC
>JAZKZG010000102.1:0-5160 GCA_045612565.1 Eubacteriales bacterium | reverse complement strand
CATGGCTACGAATCGACTTGTGCCATCCACGCCAGAGCAAAAGTATGAAGAGGATGATCACGGCGACGGCAAATACAAAGCCCATTTCTACACAAATAATGGCAAAGATATAGTCATTTTGCGGCTCGGGGATATAAAGGTGTTTCTGGTGCGACTGACCGAGACCAAGACCGAACGGCCCTCCCGAGCCGATTGCATAAAGCGACTGGATTATCTGATATCCTGCGCCTTGCGGGTCGGAAAATGGGTCGGTCCACATTTTAATACGGCTTTGCATATATGGGGTAAACAGGATAATACCTGCAAGACCGCCCACACCTGCGGTAATAGCACCCACAAAGTAACGGATGGGAACACCGCCGACAAACATCATAACCGCACCGATTGCAAGAATTAAAATCGCACCCGAAAGATGTGTTTCGACAGCAACAAGACCAACAACGGTTACAAGCATAACGGCAAGCGGAAGGATGCCGACTTTGAATTTTTTCATATGCTTATAGTTTGCCGAGATATATGACGCAAAACTTACAATTATTGCAAATTTACCGATTTCCGACGGCTGAAACTGCACACCGAAATTGAGCCAACGACGTGCGCCGTTAGCCTTGATACTTACACCGGGGATTGGAATAAGAACAAGTATTAACAAAAATACCGCAACAAGCAATAACGGAAACGCGTATTTGCGGAATTTGTGATAGTCAAAAAACGCCGACACAAACATAACCACAACGCCGACAATTGCAAAAAACAACTGGCGCTTGATATAGTGATAACTGTCGCCGTATTTATAGAGCGCAAACACGTGGCTTGATGACGCAACCATTATAAGACCGAATATGAGCAGTGCAAAAATGAGTATTAAAAACGGTATGTCTACTCTGCCCACACTGCCCTTGACGCGAGTGATTGCGGTGGTATTTGATTTTTGTTTTTTCTTTTTAAACATATTACTCCTAAATGTAATAAATTGCGCAGTAAATAATGCCCCAGAGTGCCGCAGCAGATGCAATAAGCGACACAATTGTAAACACTATTACTATTGTGACCTCGGTCCATTTACACATCTCAAAATGATGATGTATAGGTGTCATTTTAAATATACGTTTGCCGTGAGTGAGTTTGAAAAAGCCAACCTGCATCACAACCGACAGACCTTCAATAAGATATACAATACCGCCGATGAGAACAAAATACGGCATATCATAGCACATAGCGAGTGCAACTACAAGTCCGCCAAGGAATAATGAGCCTGTATCACCCATAAATACTTTTGCGGGATGGAAATTATAAAGTAAAAATCCAAGCAAGGCGCCAACTGCGGTTGCAGACAGCACAGCAACACCGATATTGCCTTTACCTGCCGAGTTAAATACAAGTGCAACAAGCACAAAAGCAATACAATATGGGATTGTAACGCTTGTTGCAAGTCCGTCGAGACCGTCGGTAAGATTTACCGAGTTTACAAAAAAGAACAAAAACGGAATCATTATCAAAAAGTAAAAATACGACAGATGCAAACGGATATTGAAGTAGGGGATAAAAACATCGGTAGTAATATAGCCCGAAAGGTACATCGCGGCAAGGTAAAGTGTAATTGCCGCCATAAGAAGCACTGTTTTTTGCTTAACACTCAGACCTTTATTGTGTTTTTTTACAATCTTAATATAATCGTCAACAAAGCCGATTATACCACAAAGCAATATAAACACAAGGCTGTATAAAAGACGTAAATCAGATGAAAAAGCGCTTTTAAAACCGATAATTAACGTTAAAAGCAAAATCGGAATTATAAATATGACACCGCCGACTGTGGGTGTACCCTGTTTGTTTTTATGCCACGAAGGGCCGATTTCAAGTATACTTTGACCGAACTTCATTTTGCGAAGATAGGGCAAAAAGAGAGGTCCGAGAACAGCCGCCAGTACAAATGCCAATACTGCCGAAATTATAATGTACGGTATCATTTATATTTCCCCCTTAAAGCGTGATGACAGGTCAAAAAGTCTCATTGAATTTGAGCCTTTAAACAAGACACAGTCTCCGCTCACTACTGTTTTTTTCAAGATTGCGAGTGCATCATCGTGCGCAAGGCAGTGATGCTTTTCAACTCGGCTATCGAGTGCGTCATAAAGATTTTTCATCAGGTTTCCAATGCAAATCACCCGACAGGCACCCGAGTTATATACATCTTTTGCAAGAGCCGCATGTGCCTCGTTTTCGACAGAGCCGAGTTCGAGCATATCTCCAAGAACAAGTGTTTTATTACCCGAAAAACCCGACATTACCGACATTGCGGCACGCATCGAATCGGGCGAAGCATTGTAGCTGTCATCAAAGATACGGATACCGTTATGTACATAAATGTTCTGGCGGTTGCCGTCGCCCTCGAATTTTTCAACACCTTTTATGAGTGCTTTTATATCACAGCCGAGCGCAATGCCGACAGCAATTGCGGCGAGTGAGTTATAGATATTGTGAACACCAAGAACCGAAAGGCTGACAGGATATTTTTCACCCTGTGCAACGAGTGTATATTTATTATCGACAACATCGGTTGCTCTGATATCACAATCTGCATCTATGCCGTACCAAAGCGTTTTTCTCTTGGGTGAAAGCGTTTTCAACATATCGTCATCGGCATTTAAAACCGCGATACCGCTGTCAGCGAGGGCGTCTATTATCTCACTTTTTGCCTTTAAGATATTTTCGCGACTACCTAAAAGTTCAAGGTGCGACACGCCTATGTTTGTAATTACCGCAACATCGGGTGAGGCTATATTACAAAGATATTCAATCTGACCAAGACCGCGCATACCCATCTCGAGCACCATTGCATTATGGTCATCGGTTGCATCAAGGACAGTCAGCGGAAGTCCGAGTTCGTTATTGCGGTTACCCTCTGCTTTATGAATGCTCATACATTCCGAAAGCGCCGACGCAATAAAGTTTTTGGTGGTGGTTTTGCCCACACTGCCGGTAACGCAAACGCGCTTTATATCAAGTGTTTTTAAATGTAAGTTTGCAATTCTGCCGACTGCAGTCAACACATCGTCAACAAGCACAAACGGATTTTTTACACCCGCAGGTACCCTGTCGGTAAGATAGCATATACCGTCTTTTTCATCAAGGTTTGGAATAAAATCAAAAGCGTCCACCTTTTCACCGCGGAACACAGCAAAAATACTGCTTTTTTCCACCTTACGCGAATCGGTAACAAGATTTGTCACCTGCATATCACAGCCTTTGAGTGTACCGCCCGTGGCTTTTGCAATATCTGATAGTTTTAAATTCATTTGCCTAACTCTTCCATAAATTGTAGTGCGATTTTTTCTTCATCAAAATCGACTTTGTCTTTGCCGAGTATCTGGTATTTTTCATGACCCTTACCCGCGAGTACCACAACGTCGCCCTCTTTTACAATCTCGATTGCATAGCGGATTGCATCGCGTCTGTTTTGGATAACGGTGTACTTGCTTTTATCGATTGTGATACCTTTTACTATATCGTCGATGATGGCATCCGGTTGTTCGGTACGCGGATTATCAGAAGTCACGATAACATAATCGGAATATTTACAAGCCGCCTCTGCCATAATGGGTCTTTTGGTTTTGTCACGGTCACCACCGCAACCGAAAAGAGTGATAAGTCTGCCCTTTACATACTGTTTTACCGACGAAAGAATATTTTCGAGACCATCGGGGGTGTGAGCATAGTCTATCATAACAGTATAGGGGCGCTCACCGCTTATTATTTGTGCTCTGCCGTCAACGGCACCAAGACTCATAATATGCGGAAGTATTTCTAAAAACTTAAATCCGAGTGAACACACTGCACCGATTGCACCGAGTGCGTTATATACCATAAAGTTACCGGGGGATGCTGTTGTCACCCTTGCGATACCGCCGAGTGTTACCGCCTGAAAACTCACGCCCGACGGCTTTAGTTTTATGTCTTTACCGACAAAATCGGCATTGTTTTTACGTGTTGAGAAAGTGAGTTTTTCACAGGGGGCTTTTTCAAAAAACTCCTCGCCTGTTTTGTCATCGATATTTATAACAGCGGTTTTTGACTGCAAAAACAACCCGAATTTTGCCGCTTTATAGTTTTCCATTGTTTTGTGATAATCGAGGTGGTCTTGGGTAAGGTTTGTAAACACCGCACTTTCAAACTCAAGTCCGCAAACGCGTTTTTGGGTGAGTGAGTGTGATGAAACCTCCATCACCACGTACTGCACATCCGCCTTTACCATATCAGCAAAAAGCGACATCAGTGCAAGCGGTTCAGGGGTGGTTACATTTGCAGGAAGTACCTTATCGCAAATCATATTGCATACTGTGCCGACCATACCCGTCTTATATCCCATTTTGTCAAGGATACGCTTTGTAAAAAAAGCGGTCGAAGTCTTGCCATTTGTGCCGGTAACACCAATAAATTTAAGACGTTTTTCGGGGTGACCGTACCATGCCGACGCAATTTTGAACATTGCCTCGCGGCTGTCGTTTACAATTATATGTTCGAGTGTGCTGTCGGTTTTTCTCTCAGCAACGATGACTGATGCGCCGAGTTGCTCTGCCGATTTTGCATAGTTATGGCCGTCAACGCTCTCGCCGTTTATGCACACAAAAAGTGTATCTATTGTCACCTTGCGTGAGTCAAAAGCGACATCTTTTATCTCAATATCGGTATATTCTGTTTTTATGTCAAGTCCTGACAAAAGTTCGGATAGTTTCATTCATATACTCCTAATTTGAAACGCCGTCATAGTTCTTATAACCTGCCGTGATTACCGTTCCCGCCTCAACAACCGAGCCTGCTGCGGGGGTCTGCGAATAGATGAGCGCCGTGTTTTTGGTACTCTCATTTCCGACAAGTTTAAGGTTAAGTCCATAGTTCGAAATCATTTTTGTGGCACCCGCAATACTCATTTTGGTGATATCGGGTACTGTTACGGTAGCCGAAGGCTCTTTACCGTTTGTATAAAGCACCACGGTACCGCCCTGCGGAATCTGGGTGCCGTTTTTGGGCATCTGATGTTCAATTTCACCTTCGCCGCCCACAATTTTGTATTTAAGACCTTTTGCCGAAAGTTCTTTTACTGCCGCATCGGTCTGCATACCCATAAGCGAGGGCACCGATGTGTCGAGTGTTGCAAGT
>JAZKZG010000101.1:0-8890 GCA_045612565.1 Eubacteriales bacterium | reverse complement strand
ACAACAATGAGAGATTATTCTCTCATTGTTGTTGGTATCACATTTCAAGAAAAATTTTTATAAATATACCTAAATTCTTTTTTTGAAATATATAAAAAAATTTATGTATTTTTATAAATTTTACTAACCCGGGAGAATGTTGATAATTTGAAAAGTACAAATAACAAATCGTTTATCTGTCAAATGGCAGATTTAATAGTTGAAATTCCCGATATGAATGGTATTAGAGAATTGTGTACTGATTATATGTATAATGGTACAAATGAACCGGATATCGTAATTAATGAAAGTGATTTTGATATGAGTAGATTTCCGAATTTTACGATTGAAGAAGTCTATAACTATTTCGAAATGGGCAGACAGTTTTATCACAATCTGATTTTCTTTGATGGAATGTATATTCATTCGTCAGCGGTTGAGTTGGATGGTAAAGCATATCTGTTCTCGGCTCCTTGCGGTACAGGCAAATCAACTCATACAAGAAACTGGCAAAAATATTTTGGCGAAAACGTACATGTTTTTAATGATGATAAACCCGCCCTTCGCAAGATTGACGGTGTGTGGTATGCTTACGGCACTCCTTGGTGTGGAAAAGACCATATCAATATAAATATGAAGGTACCTCTTGCAGGTATTTGCTTTTTAAAACAAGCCCCGCACAATAAAATCAGAAGGCTTACTCCTTTTGAGGCTGTTCAAAAAATTCTTTTCCAGACAATTCACAAATTTAAAAATAACGAAAAACTTGATTTAATGATAAAGAGTATCAACGACCTTGTAAGCAAAATACCGGTTTTTGAACTTGAGAATTTGCCTGATGAAGAGGCGGTTAAACTCAGTTATTCAACAATGTTAAATGCTGCGAAGGAGGCAGGACTATGAAAATTAAAAAGGATTTTGAATTAAGAGAGATTGCAGGAAGTTATGTTGTTTTCCCGATGGGTGCAACAGCAATGGACTTTAACGGTATGATTACCCTTAACGAAACAGGTGCTTTTCTTTGGAATAAGTTGCTTGAAGGTGCAGATAAACAGGCACTTTGCGATGCACTTTGTGCAGAATATGAAATTGATGCCGCAACCGCAATGCCTGATATCGAGGCATATTTGCAAAAGTTGACCGACATTAATTGTCTGGACGTTGACTAAAAATTTCATTTTAAAAAGGCTGCCGCTTTTATATTCGACAGCCTTTTACACTTTATACAAAAAAACAGGAGCCCTATTAACATGTTAAAAAAAATAATTTGTGTTGGTATGTTGATTTTGGCACTTTTATTATCGTGCGCATGTTCGAAAGATAAACCTGACGACAGCGCGGGTATTGACAGCGAGTTACAAAACGGTGAGACTGAGTCGGAAAGCACTGTCGAAAACAGCGGTGACGAAATTACGTCCGATAACGATAATAAAGAGTCACAGGATAATCAAAATACCACTGTAGATAATAAAACTGATAAAAACACTGATTCGACAGAATCAAATGATACACCTGTGTCAAATGATACACCTGTGTCAAATGACACAACAAAGCCGAACAAAAGCGAATCTTCGGGCGAAACAACAAAACCAGATAGTAACAATTCAAAGCCGAGCAGTAACACTCAGTCGAGCAACAGTTCCAAGCCAAGTGATAATTCGGTGTCAAAGCCGACTGATAGCAATTCGTCGGATAAAACTGAATCAAAACCGAGTGATACTCCGTCTTCGAAACCCAATGACACTACATCAAAGCCGAGCGACAGCAGTTCTTCGAGCAATACTTCAAAACCAAGTGATAACTCATCATCAAAACCCAGTGACAATAGTTTGTCCAATAACACTTCTAAACCAAACGAGGACAATTCCTCAAACTCAAATAATTCAACTCCGCCCGAAGAGAGTGACACTCCTTCTAAAGTGCCGTCTTCTGACAAATGTACTTATGAGGATTATAATAATATGACCGGATATGAGCAAAAAGCGTTTGTAGAGAGTTTCCCGTCGGTTGAAGACTTTTTTGAATGGTATAATGCCGCTAAAGATGAGTATAATAAACAAAACCCCGACATCGAGATTGGTGACGGACCAATAACATTAGGATAAATAGTTAAATGGCAAAAGAAAGATTAGACATTGCAGGTATTGACCTGGTTCCGATTATGAAGGAACAGATAAATATGGGAAAAACTGTGCGGTTTAAACCCAAAGGCATAAGTATGTTGCCGTTAATTAGGCAGGGACGTGACAGTGTTACTCTTGAAAAAATAAACAGACCGTTAAAGCGCCATGATATTGTTTTTTATCAAAGGGATGACGGTAAGTTTGTGTTGCACAGAATTGTAAAGATCGGTGACACAATCACCTGTGCCGGTGATAACCAGTATACTCTTGAAAAAAACTTAAGACACGACCAGATGTTTGCGGTGGTTTGCAGTTTTTCACGCGATGACAGGGAGTACAGCATCAATTGGCTACCTTATCGCATTTATTATAATTATTTGTATATCAGCCGTCCCTTCCGTAGAATTGTTTATAGAGTATGTAAAAAACTCGGATTGTCAAGGAAATTAAAAAAGAGTGGAATCATTTGATTCTACTCTTTTTTATATTGTACGGTATGTATTCCGCTGTCAACACAAATGATTTGAAGTTGTCGTTCACCCACTTTTTTATGAGTGATATTTGCGGGATTTTTGTCAACTATGGCATTTTTAACTGTAAAAGGTAGCACAACTGATACAGTTTGATTTGTTGTATTGTTTATTATAAATCCGTTTTGTGACACATCAGAAATCTCACATTTTGCACGTGAATGCCACCACTCGCCGAGTGCATCGGGCGCCGTAAACCACACGTTCCAGCCTTTTTGCGTGACATATTCTTTCATATAATCAAGCGCACGTAAGGCGTATTCGGGATTGTTTTTTGTTTTTCCTGAAATATAGTGCGGATGTGTAAATAGTTGCGATGTTCTTGCATATTTGTAACTGTCATCAAGGTAGTCAGCGACTTTTTTATATTCGTCGGGAGTGCAGTCAATAATTCTCGGTTCGTAATATGACATATACACTTCACAGAACTCAAGCGGTAGATTGCCGTTTTTGGCATCCGCCATAACAAACCTTGGAAACGCGTGACCAAAGCCGTAGCCTATAAGATTAAAAGCATTGATATTGTTGGGGTCAACCTTGTTTTGAAAACGGTTGTTATCGTATTTTGCGCCACATTCGATTTGCATCATATATCGTTCAGGTGCGTTTCCCGCTTGTACTAAACAGTGATTTATAGGTCCGCCCGACTTGCCGATTGCCTTTTCATACATCTGCATTTGCAGTTTGTGACCTTCGGGACTGTAGGGAAACCGTGTAAAATCATAATGAATTGCGGTCTCACAACCGAGAGAGTGAAGTGTTTCAACATCTTCTTTTGATACAACAAAATTACCGTCTTCATCCTTTGGCATAATGTTTATGTGATAAGGGAGTCCGCGCTTTTGCATTTCCCTTGCTGCAAAAATATCGTTGTCAAGTGAATGCGCATCATCGTCACCTGCGAAATACAACACCATATCACATACCCTATCGTTATTTACAGGCAACGCAAAGATGCTTGCAAACCCGAATTGGTGCAGAATATCTTCGATTTTTCTAAGATAACTGTCATTGTACGCGATATTATAATCGTAATCATCAGGTATTACACAGCCGTCAGGAATACGTCCTGTCGAAAAGCCGTTTTTACCTTCGAGAGTTGGTTTTCCGTCGGCAGTATACAGCATAGTTGCAATAACATCAAAACTGAAATAATAGATATTACCGAGTTTGGCAAACGCAGTGTATTTGCTGTCGATTTTACCCAAAGAATTGCAGTTTGTAATTTCGTTAAAACTTTCTAAAACGGGAAGTGGTTCATCACTTTCGTTAAATTTGAAATAACCTACGATATCGTATTGTTTTTCTCTTTTAATGCTTTTTGTTTTTGGAAAAATGTCTCCCTTTGTTCCAAATGCCACAACGCTGCAACCGCTGTTATTAATAATAGTGGCTTTTTGTGTGTCTAATGTATCAGAGCCGATTATGAGAGCATCGTCTTTTTGCAATATATCAAGTTGGGATTCGGTAATTTCGATTGCACAAAAACCAAGGTTTTTTAATATAACCGGTATATAAGCAGGGGTGTAGTCAATACCGTCGGTATTTAATTTTTTGTGTTTATCTCGGTCGTGATAGTAGTAAAGTTTCATTTGTCAATCCTGAAATCAGGCACCTCTAAAAGTATACCGCCTTTTCTTGCCGACTCTGCCGCTTTGATTGCGGGTGCGGCAGTCTCTACTGCAGTAAAAACGTCGACGGGCGGAGTTTTGTCATTTACGATTGAATCAATAAAGTGCATAATTGGGAAGAAATCAGCACCACCGTGGTCTGAATTGCGCACGTATTCAGGTTGCTCGGGATCGCGTGTACCCCATTCCATTGCCTCCCACTCACCGCCTGCACGGTAAAGTTTCATTGGGTCGAGGGTGCTTCGGCATGTTTCTACCGTTGCCTTTGAACCCTTTAATTGATACCAATGTGCCGAAGTCTTGCTCTTTTTGCCGTAAGGTGCCGAAAATCCTGCGCGAAGTGAAAAAATAACATCGTTTGTATTGTACATAAGTGCGGTCTGGATATCGGTATAATCAAAATGTGGCTCGGCGTAACTCAGCGGTCTTGTACCCAGACAACTTACTTTTTCGATACGTCCGCCTGTGATTGAAAGTAACGGCGAAAGTTCATGAGGCAGGTATAAAATCGGCTCAAGGAATGTGGTGTGGCGCCATGACGGGATATAGTCGGGGTCGATCATCTCGGAGGGGTCGTTTGCGCATTTGGGAAGGTTTGTCACCTTATGGCGAAGATTATCCCAGTATCTTTCATAGTGCAGATACTCACCCTCGGCATAATAAATCTTGCCGAATTCACCCGCGGCATTCATTTTGCGCCATTCTTTTATAAAGTTCCAATAACGAGTCTGCTCGGCAATCGTGTACTTACACCCCGTCTTTTTAACAGCGTCAACGAGCGCCCAACACTGTTCGATTGTGTATGCCGCAGGTACTTCTGTCATAACGTGAAGACCTTTGTGCATAGCGTCAACGGCGTAATCCACCTGTTTGTCGGGGTCGATACCTATAAGTAGCGCATCCATCTTGGCGTCTTTAATCATATCTTCATAGCAGGTGTATGCCTTGGCATCTTTTTGATATTTTTCGTTATATTCTTTGCATACCTTGTCGGCGAGGTTGTGTGCAATATCTGCAAATGCCACAAACTCAACCTGCGGATGCATCTGATAGCAGTTTATAAGGCTTTGTGCTCTGGGACCGACGCCCAAAAAGCCTAAGCGTACTTTTTCCATAATAATCTCCTTGACATTAATACAGTTTTGTTAGTATAATCACATTATAATTCGTATTTTATTTAAAAACAATATAAAAAAAGTCAAACAAAATACGATTTTGGACTGAGAAAGGAACTGTGTTATGTATAAGCCGATAAAGGTATATTCGCTTGTGTCAATACGCAATTTATATACTGTTTTTTTAGATAAATACGAAAAGGGATTTGTATTTTCGGGCGAGTCGCACGCGTTTTGGGAACTGACTGTTGTGCTTGATGGGAGCGCCGTGCTTGTGTCTGAAAATAATATTTATCATTGCAAGGCAGGGGATATGCTCATTCACGCACCCAACACTTTTCACAGTATGCGGGTTGACGAGGGATACTCCTGTAAAGCGTTTACCGTTTCGTTTGACGGTTCGGGGCTTTCGTCGCGTCTTGCTGCCGGACAATATAAATTAGAAGAAAATGAATGGCACAGCATAGACAGTATTTTAAAAGAGTTGTCAAATCTTTTTGGTATAAAAGAAAAAACAAATTTTACCCGTCTTTTCTCAAATTTACCGCCCGATAATATTGGTGTGCAGATAATTAAAAATCAGTTGGAACTTTTGTGCCTGTCAATCATATCACGCGGTGAGCGGGCAAGGGGATTGCCGTCTGATGACTCAAAGTCGCGTATATATACAAAAATTGTAGCATTTCTGCGTGACAATGTTCAAAAAAATCTGTCTGTTGATGATATCAGTCGCGCCGTATTTGAATCGCCCACAAAAATAAAAGATATCTTCCGTATGTATACAGGCGGCGGCGTGATTCAATTTTTTAATCATCTGCGTTGTGAATATATAATTGAACAACTTAACGAAGGAAAAAGTGTTAAAGATATTGCCGCGGCGATGGAGTTTTCGTCACCTTATTATCTGTCATATTTCTTTAAGCGAGAAACAGGTAAAACTATCAGAGAATATAAAAACACACTGTGAAAATGAAAAGGAGATAAAATATGGGGAATACCAAAACTATGGGAGATGCTATATTAAAAAGCTTTGCGGCAACTGTGTTTGCAGGTGCTTTTGCAATTATAATAGGATGCGTATTTATTTTTACGCAAGGTGATAATAAACCTATTGAGCGTGCAGAGGCAATTTCTTATTCGGGTACGTTTGCAAGTTATAAAACATATAAGAATTACTGCGGAATTCATTTTGAGGACGGCTCCAAATACGAGGTGTATCCGCATACCGAAACACAAGAATTTCACGATACAATGAAGTCTTTAAAAGAGGGAACGATGCTTTATCTTCTTATCAACCCCAACAATCATTACGTTGCCGAAATAAAAACCGATACCGAGGAACTACTTAATTTTGAGCTTTCTCAAAAGGAAATAGATTCTTATGATAACGGGTATATCTGGATTGGCATTTTTGCTTGCCTTAGCGGCGTGTTTTTAATCTGCTATGCCGTGATTTCTAAAATTTCTGCAAAAAAAGAAAAAGAGCGCCGTGCCAAAAAGAAAAATCCAAATGCTATTCGATTTGCCGATAAAAATGTTAAATGCAAAATTTTATTGGAAGCAACCGTGGTAAAATACAGGGTTTGCTACCGCCGTGTAAAGATGACGAACGAGCTTGTTGTAAACGGGTTGGTCTATGACGAAAAAAAGGCGGTAATTGAATTTGAACACAAGCTTTTTGCAAATATAGACAATCACGTTATCGAGGCGGGACTTGACGAGCAGAGCTATAGCTACATAAAGTTTGACAATAAACTTATAAAAAACAAAAAACGTATAATATAATATTCCCCCTTATTCATAACAAATGGGAACTGTTTTCATCAGCATATTATCCCGTCTTACTTTTTAAAACGTGAAACGGGAAAAACTATCCGCGAATACAAAAATACACTGTTAAAAATACAGTGTGTTTTTTTGTGCTTTATGGCAAGTAAATGTTTACTACACATACAATTATAAAAAGTGTACAAAAAACGGACATATCACGGTCGAATTTTGTCATTAAAATGGGCGGTTTTGCTTTATTTATACTTGCTTTTTGCGTTGTGTTTTGCTACAATATAGATTGGCATAAAATGAAAAATATTTTATTCAGGTGATAAATATGAAGTACAGTTATTATCCGGGCTGTACGCTCAAAACAAAAGCAAAAGAACTTGACCGTTATGGCAGACTTTCGGCTGAAAAATTGGGCGTGGAGCTCCAAGAAATCGAAAATTGGCAGTGCTGCGGCGCGGTATATCCTCAGGCAGAGGATGAGATTGCGACAAAACTTTCAGCAATCCGTACACTCGACGCGGCAAAACAACTCTCGCAGGACCTTGTTACTCTCTGTTCGGCCTGTCACCACGTTTTAAAGCGCGTAAACAACGATATGAAAAACAATGAATATATCCGTTCACGTGCAAACACTTATTTAAAACTTGAAGGTGGCGAGTATAAGGGAGAAACAAACGTTATTCACTATCTTGAGATGCTTCGTGACGCTGTTGGTTTTGACAATCTCAAAGCCGCAGTAGTAAATCCCTTCAAGGGTGTGAAGATTGCGGCTTATTATGGCTGTCTTCTTCTCCGTCCGAGCGGCGAGATGGCGTTTGACGACCCCGAAAGCCCTACCATTATCGAGGATTTTATAAAGGCAATCGGCGCTACTCCCGTTATCTATTCACAGCGTAACGAGTGCTGCGGCGGCTATATCGCTCTTGATAATAAGAAGGCTGCTGAATCACGTGTTGATAAGATTGTAAAATCTGCAAAGGACGCAGGTGCTGAAATGATTATTACAGCCTGTCCTTTGTGTATGTATAACCTTGAGTCAAACGCTACAGAAAATGTTTTACCCATAAAATATTTTACTGAGCTTCTGGCAGAGGCACTTGGTGTAAAGGAGGCTGAATAATGAGTCTTTCAGAAACCATCACAAAAGAAGATATTATGAGAATCGGCGGTGTAGACCCCGACAAATGTATGCAGTGCGGTAAGTGCTCGGGTGCGTGTCCGTCTTATGACGAGATGGAATACCATCCGCATCAGTTTGCGGCTCTTGTTAAAAAGGGTCAGGTAGAAAAACTTATGTCGTCAAACGCGATGTACAAATGTCTTTCCTGCTTTGCCTGTTCAGAGCGTTGTCCCAGAAACGTTGAGCCTTCAAAGATTATTGAGGCTGTTCGTCTTACCGTTATCCGTAAGCAAGGCAAAAACTATATGACAGCAAACGATATCCCCTCAAAACTTGAGGAAAGTCTTCCCCAGCAGGCAATAGTAAGCGCACTGCGCAAGTACAGTAAATAGGAGATTAGAGCAATGCAAAAAATCGGCGTATTTGTATGCTGGTGCGGTAGTAACATCGCGGCTACGGTTGATGTGGCGGCAGTGGCCGAGGCACTTAAAAGTGAACCGGGCGTTGTTTACAGCACCGATTATCAATATATGTGTTCCGAAAACGGTCAGGCAATGATCCGTGACGCAATCAAAGAACACAAACTTACAGGAAGTCGGAGGCCAAGCGG
>JAZKZG010000100.1:0-2323 GCA_045612565.1 Eubacteriales bacterium | reverse complement strand
GGACTTACACTTAAAGAGGTGGCGGAGTATTATTATGATACAGAAAACATCGATGATCATTTACAGCGACTTATGGATCTTCGTGAGTCTTTAGACAGAAATATACAGATGCTTCAGGTCCGCTCAGCAAAGCGTGGTGATCTGACGGTACGTAAAACAACGCTTCCTGCACAGGTCTGCTTTTGTAGGCAGTATGAGTGTAAAGATGTTGCTGAAGCCTCAAATAAATTGCGGGATACATATATAGCGGCAGCACGAACGGGAAAAATGTCTATGCTCAGCCGTATGTTCACTATGCGTATGTCAAAGTCGGCAGAAACGCTGAACCTTATGTGCTGTATACCTGTAGACGATAGTTTTGACGGTCCTGAACGCATGGAATTTGTTGCAACATCTGCTCTTTGTATCTATTACCGCGGTCCGTATGAGGGAACGCCTACTGCAGTCAGGACGCTTATGGAATATATAAAAGAAAACAATCTCCAAATCGCAGGACCGTTCCGCTCAACATTTTTGGAAGGTCCTCCCAATCGCGGAGACAACATCGATGATTACATTACACAGGTGGCTGTGCCGATTAAAGAATAATAGATAGATATAGGAAAAATAAGGATAAGTATTATGTTTGAAACAATTAGAAAATACTGCGATTCATTTTTAGAACTCGGTTTGCCGGGATTTGACCTTGTCGTGTATAAAAGCGGCAAGTGTATACTTCGTTATATGAACGGTTACTGCGACCTTGAAAACAATGTGAAAATGCAAGGTGACGAGCGCTATAATATTTATTCCTGTTCAAAGGTGTTTACCTGCGTTGCCGCTATGCAGCTGTGGGAAAAAGGACTCTTTTCGCTCGATGACAAACTCAGCAATTATTTGCCTGAATTTGCCGAGATGACAGTTGCAACCGAAGATGGCATAGTAAAAGCTCAAAAACCGATACTTATAAAGCACCTTTTTGAAATGACAGCGGGATTTTCGTATAACGTAAATTCTCCCGAACTTTTAAAGTGTAAAGAAGAAACAAACGGAAGATGCCCCACGCGCGAGACGATGAAATATCTTGCAAAAGAACCGCGTTTGTTTGAACCGGGAGACAGATGGCACTACAGCCTTTGCCACGACGTTATTGCGGCGCTTGTCGAGGTTTTGTCGGGCGAAAAATTTGAAAACTACGTAAAGAAAAACATATTTGACGTTTTGGGAATGGAAAACTCTACCTTTATGCTTTCCGAAGATGAACTTGATACACTTTGTCAGCAGTATCGCTTTAAAGACGGCAAAGTCGTAAATGTCGGCAAAAACATTGTCAACTACAAGCTCGGTACCGAATATGCTTCTGGCGGTGCAGGAGCAATCTCAACTGTTGACGATTACATAAAATTCCTCGAAGGTCTTCGTACTCATAAACTTCTAAAGCCCGAAACACTGAAACTTATGACAACCAATCGTCTGTCTGAGCATCAGATAAGAACGTATACTTCAATAGGCCGTCACGGTTACGGTCTTGGTGTAAAAACCCCGGGGGTTCATGAAAAATATACCGATTTTGGTTGGGGTGGTGCCGCCTGTGCATACCTATCGATTGATATGCACAACGAGGTAAGCATTTACTTTGGTGCACATCTTCTGTCCTCTCCCACACAGCAACTTCGTTCTAAAATCGGCAGAATTGTACGCGCGGAGCTTATAGATAACGCTGATTTTGACGCTATTTTCAAAGACCTTAAACAAGAAAATGACTACAATCTCACCTATTAAGAGAAAATCTACTACAGTGAGTATAATTCGCTTGTAAATCAATTTAAAACTAAAAAGGTTTTATCTGTAAATTGGATGGATGACAATGCTCCTGTTTTGTACGAACAGAGCGATAATATGCTGACCATTCATACAACGCCGTTTGATTACGGAAAAAATCTTGTCGTAAGAGTTGCAAAAATAATTTGCGAATAATAAAAAAGACAGAAACAAATGTTTCTGTCTTTTAATTTATCTTTGAACTCTGCCGCTACCGTCGCCACCCGCGAGTTTTTCAACCTCGGATACGCTTACGCGGTTGTAGTCGCCTTCAACAGAGTGCTTGAGTGCCGATGCCGCTACCGCAAACTCAATTGCCGACTGTGTGTCTTTTCCGTTAAGGAGCGAATAAATAAGTCCGCCGCCAAAGCTGTCGCCTCCGCCTACACGGTCAACGATGTGGAGATGATACGATTTTGAAAAGCAGTAATTTTCACCGTCGTAGAGCATACCCGCCCAATCGTTATCATTTGCCGAAATTGACGAACGCAGAGTGATTGCAACTTTTTCAAAACCAAATTTG
>JAZKZG010000099.1:0-9454 GCA_045612565.1 Eubacteriales bacterium | reverse complement strand
CTATACCACAATTGCGCTTTTACTCGCAGTCGGTATTATTTGGGGCTGTATTCTTATGGTTCTTTTTGGTAAATCCTATTCAAAGCGCTTTTCGGGCGCTAAAAAATCAAGCAGCGGAAAAAGTTTTGGCGACGACGCAATGACCGCTATGTTTGTCGGACTTATTTCGGCATATATCGGCAGTTACATAGCAACTCTTGTTCAGTTTAAAGATGGCGCAATTACAATTACAGGCCAATATCTCCAACTCGTTGCACTTGCATTCTCTGCAATTACAATGGCTGTGTTTGTGTATTTTTCGGAGCGAAAAAAGATGGCGTGGCTTGATAATTTTTCAATCGCAGGCAGTATGCTCGTCGGTATGACGGCGGCTGTGCTGTGCGGTATGATTTTTTAAGGAGGGTGACATAAATGGAAAAACAGCAGATTTTTGAAAAATATAACGAACGCACTCACCTTATAGGTAAAATCGGTCTTTCGCTCGGTATTCTTATGCTTGTTGTATCTCCGTTTATAATGGGGGCCGCACTTAATACCGCACCCAACCTCAACGGATTTTTAAAGGGTTTTGCACAAATTGCGGTCGTTTATATTCCGTCCTGTATCGTAGAGTTTTTGATTTATACCCCAATGCTCGGTTCGGGCGGCGGTTACCTTGCTTTTATTACAGGTAATCTTATTAATATGAAAATACCTTGCGCTCTCAATGCGCGTGATATCGCAGGTACAAAAACGGGCACACCCGAAAACGAAATCGTGTCAACACTCTCAATCGCAACATCATCGCTTGTTACAACACTTGTAATTGCAATCGGTGTATTGCTTATGATACCTCTCAGACCTGTTCTGGAAGCTCCCGTACTCCAGCCCGCTTTCAATAATGTTGTTCCCGCTCTTTTCGGTGCGATGGCAACACGTTATTTCCGTAAGGGCAAAAAAATCGTAGCAATACCACTTGTTTTAATGTCGCTTGTGTTTATATTTATGCCAAATCTTATTGGAAGTGTCGGCACACTTATGATAGTGAGTGGCGCAATAGCAATTGCACACGCCTTTATCATTTTTAAACGCGAGACCAAGAAAGAGAGTGAGGAACAAAAATGATGTATGTTTTGTATGCTGTTTTAGCGCTCCTCATATTGCTCGTTGTAATCGTGCTTATCCGTACACTCTGCGTAAAAACACTTTCAACAAGTTTTGAAATGTCATCTGACACCAATCGTGTTGACGCTTATTCTAAAAAACTTTCACAGATGGTGCAGTATGAAACGGTTTCAAGCCGTGATAATCCAAACATCCAAAAATTCCAAGACTTCCATAAGCTTTTGGAACAACTTTTCCCAACTGTGTTTGCAAACTGTGAAATGACCGACCTTGAAGGCAGCCTCATTTTAAAATGGAAGGGCAAAACCGATATAGACCCTATTTTGATTATGAGCCATATGGACGTTGTCGAGGCAAATGGTGAGTGGCGCTATCCCGCTTTTTCGGGCAAAATTGCTGACGGGAAAGTATGGGGCAGGGGGAGCGCCGATACAAAATGCTCTCTTATGGCATTTTTACAGGCAGCGGAAGAAATGATAGCAGACGGTTATATTCCCGAATGTGATATCTACCTCGTAAGTAGCTGTACCGAGGAAATAGGCGGTAGCGGAGGTCCCTCAATATGTAATTGGTTAAAAGAACATGGCGTTCATCTTTATATGCTGTGTGATGAGGGGGGAAGTATCATCCGCGACCCTATCGGTGGTGTAAACGGGCACTTTGCTGCGGTCGGCATCTTTGAAAAAGGATATGGCGACTTGAAATTCACAGCACACAGCATTGGCGGTCACGCAAGTGCACCTAAAAAGAACACACCTATTGCCCGTCTCGCAAAGTTTATTTGTGACGTTGAAAAAAATTATCCGTTTAAATCAAAGTTTTCCCCTGCAGTTGAGGGTATGTTTAAAACACTCTCACACTATTCGGGCTTTGGTCTTCGTCTTGTGTTTGCAAACCTGTGGCTGTTTAAACCCCTTTTAAAAAAGGTTATGCCGATGATAAGCGCACAGGCGGCGGCAATGCTACGTACAACAATCGCTTTTACAATGCAGAGTGGCTCGGAAGGATATAACGTAATTCCGCAAGAGGCAACCGTTTGTGCCAATATGCGCTATATTCCGCATCAGAGTACGGATGAAAGCATTGAAATCATCACAAACCTTGCAAAAAAATACGATATTGAAACCGAGGTCGTTTATCGCGGCTATCCATCCAATTCGCTTGATTTAAACGGCAGACCATATGAAATTGTTAAAAACTGTATAAATACAGTTTTTCCAAAAATCGGAGTTATGCCGTACGTGGTAACAGGCGCTACTGATGCGCGTTTCTATGGAGATGTGTGCGATGCTTGTGTACGCTTCAGCCCTGTTATTTACGATTCACAACAGCTTTCGGCGATGCACGGTATTGACGAAAATATCGACTGTGGTTGCCTACCTCATGCCGTTGATTACTATAAACAAATAATAATTTCTCAAACAGAGCGATGAAAAAAGCACTTACAAAAGTAAGTGCTTTTCCTATTTCTTTAAATAATATTCAACAAACTTGTGATACTTCAATTCTTCACTGTTTATTTCTTTGCTCATAAGGCTGAATTCTCCGCCTTTGCTTACATATACTTTATTTATCACATTATACGTGTCGTGAAGATCTTTGAGATGTTTTATATACTGTGACCCTTCAAGACCCGCAATATCGAAATATTCCTGCATCAAAAACATAGGCGAGATTGTGTCACCTTTGCCTTTAATCTTTTTACCGAGAGCGGACTTTGCGGCTTTGTTTGCATAGATGACATATGGTGTCTGATAATAATTTTTTCCGCCTTCAACAGTATCGAGGTCAAGATTTATTCCTAGCATATCATAGACACTGTTGTTGTCACCAAGCCATGGATTGTGGTCACCGAACAAAATTAAAACAATCGGCTCTGAACTTTTGTCAACGTAATCACGGAGTTCTTTTAATGCAAGGTCGGTTTTGTTAATTCCCGAAAGATAATTGCTGAGTATTGCATATCCTTCGTCGGTATAGTTGTCTTTTTTCTTAACATAGGTGATGGGCGAATAGTTAACCTTGTCATACGGACCGTGATTTTGGTATGTGACGCTGAAATTAAAGTATTTTTCACCTTTGTCTACCGCTTTTTCAAATTCACTTATAATGCTGTCAAAAAAGTCGGCATCCGATAACATTCCGTAGTATAATCCGTTTTTAAGAGTTTCTTCATCAACATCGCTGTAACTGTCTTCGTAAAATTTAAGACTGTCAAAACCGATGTACGAGTTGACATTTTTTCTGTCATAAAACCAGGCATATCCGGGGTGCATTGCCTGTGTAAAATATCCTTGATTTTTAAAATACTGTACGTGAGACGGTGTTGTTTTCTTTTTGAGATTTGTGTCGGAATATCCTGTCAAAAAAGCTCTTTCCGTGTCAATTGTACCTGCCGAAAAGATGTTTGTATAGAGTTTTCCGCTGTATGAATCTTTTTGTAAGTCGTGAAAGTTTTTGTAGGGGTCAGTTTCGAACTCAATGCCTTCAAATTCGCTGAAATCATTATACGCTTCAAGCATTATACTTATCGTATGCACCTTTTTATCGTCGGGTATATCGCTATCTTCGTATTTGTTCAAAACGACTTTTGCGATGTCCTCGTCATAATCATCGGGCTGTGTAACCGAGGTGGATTTTATGCTTCTTATAAATGAATATACCACTCCGCGTGACATATATTGATTTGCGTCTTTCCATTTGTTTCCAAACTCTTCGTGCCATATCGAGTTGTAAACTTTATTGTTGCTAATATAAAAATTGTTGCAAACGATTATAAGGATAACCGATATAATAACAGCACCTGCCACTCTCAAAATAATCCCCTTTATTTTTGCCCTTGCAAAAAAGAAAAGAATTACGGTTAAAACGGCAATAATGCCAAGCACAATAAGTGACGGTACGTCCCAGAATAGTTTATATTCGCTTGTCATTTCTTTTGCTTCGCCAATCAAAAATATATCCGAAAAAACAAACGGATCATCGCGAAATGATATTTTATAAAAGTTCACTTCTGCAATAATAAATGCCAAAAGCGATGTTGATAAAAATGCTATCCACGCTCTGCCTGTTGCAAAATATAATATTGCCATAACGAGCAGAATTGGAAGTGAGTTGAGTATAAAAACTGTTGCGTCAGAAATCAAAATTGATGATAGTGAAGAATCCCTCGGTACAACTGAAAGAATAAGCATCATCATCGATACTGATAAAGCGGAAACAATCAGCAATAATGCTGTCAGCAGATATTTAAAAATACTTTTTTTGAAAAATTCTAACATTTTAAATTTCCTCAATACTCAAGAGATTTTCAAATAGAATTTGGGTTTTGTTAATTTCAAGAAATCGCATTTGTTTATTCAATACTTCAATTTCACCCGATACAGATTTGTTTTTGCCTGTATCGTAATATGTTATACAAACCTTGTCACATATTTTGAGTTTTGATAATATACCGTTTATTATTTCGGATTCATCGTCACATAGTTCGTGTCTTTGTGTAAATTGCTGTTCTTTTTTAGCAAGAGCTTCATCAAGTCCTTTAAGTGCTGAGAAAGGCATAAACTGTTTTGCCCGTTCTTCAATTGTCATTTTTGTTTTTGGTTTAACTGCCACTCTTGTGACCTCCGATTTGCATGTTTCGCTCTTTTGCAGTGGCGCCTTCTTTAAGATTCATTCCTTTTAAGATTGAATTTTTGCCGAATTTCTTTTTAATATCAATAACAGTTTTTTGTACTGTCTGATGTTTTCCGAGGTTTATATCTTCATCATCAAAAAAACTGAGTTGTTCTGCATCGCCTTTTGGTGTAACTTTGTTAAAAGTTATGTTAATTCGTCGTATTGGTATATTAGGATTAACAACTTTGTCGAACAGAGCGCATACATTCGGTATAATAACGCTGTCAGAACTTGTTTCTTTTTCAATCTGGGTTGTTGCGTGGGCGGATGGAATATTTACTGTGTTTGAATATCCTATGTGAATTGTTACAGATTGCGTAACTAGTCCTTTTTCTACAAGATCAAGACAAAGCGCATCTGTCATTTCGCAAACAATCAGCCGTGCCTCGTTAAATTTGTAGTCACGCATAAGAACTTGTCCGCTCGCAAGACAGTTTGTTTTGGGACGGTATGCCTTTATATCGGCAATTGTAACGGGTTCAATGCCGTTTGCGTGGTCGATAAGCAGTTCTGCGTCCACACCAAAAATCGAATATAAAAGATCTTCGTCACATTTTGCAATATCCCGCATTGTGTCAATTCCATAGCGTTCAAGGCGTTTTGCAGTCCCTGTGCCGATACGCCAGAAATCAGTAATAGGCTTGTGGTCCCAAAGCGTTTTTTTGTAAAGATTCCGATCGAGATATCCAATGAAATCGGGTGAGTGCTTTGCAGTTATGTCAAGTGCAACTTTTGTAAGAAATAAATTTGTTCCGATACCGCACGCCGAGGGTATGCCTACAGATTCTTTTACATCATTCATAAGCATAAGCGCCATTTGTTTTGCACACATATTATATTTTTTCAAATAGCCTGTGATATCCAAAAACACTTCGTCAATCGAGTATACATAAATATCGTCTTTTGAAAGATATTTGAGATAAACACCGTATATTTCAGCGGCATAGTCGATATATTTTTGCATACGCGGTTCTGCCATAATATATTCGATGTTTTTAGGTATTTCAAAAACTCTGCACCTGTTTTTTACACCGAGTGCTTTCATCGACGGTGATACTGCAAGACAGATGGTCTTTTCGGTGCGCGATGGGTCGGCGACAACAAGGTTTGTTGTCATTGGGTCGAGATCGCGCTCAACACATTCAACGGATGCATAAAATGATTTGAGGTCAATACACAAATAAATTCTGTTTTTCATTTTACACACCCTTTCAATTTATTTGATTATATCAAAAATTGTTTGCGGATTATGATCTGAATATTCAATTTCGCTCGAAAATGCTCGGCATATATCAGTGATTTTTTCAAAATCAAGGTTTTTGTAACCTGCGCAAATCATTCTTACGGCAATACATGCCACAATGCAAAATCCAATTCTTTGTATGTATAATCCATCATCGATTGCATCGGCTAAATGCCTGAATATAAAATAACATCCTAACTGTTCAAATACATTATCCCACTTGCTGTCAACAGTTCCTTGTGTCATTTTGTCGATTTCGTTTAACCATTTAGCGTCTAGAATTTCAAGATTTTCAAAAAATTCTTTCCATTCATCTACGGTATTGAGTGGAATTCTTATATCAAAAAAATCAGTGAGGTTTTCAATACGTTCATCAAACGAAAATTCTCTGTCTTGTAAAATATCAAAAACAGTTTGTCTTAGTTTGAAAAAACTTTTTTCACTAAGGTCTTGCGTAGTGGCAACAGGTATAAAAAACTTATTGTTCTCACTAAGAATAATACGCGCCGCCTCTTCACAACACATACCAATTCCCATTTCAGTATGATTTATATAGAAATTTTTAAACCGTGGGTGGTCGGCACAAATCTGACAAAGTGCATTTTCTCCATATTTTAGAATGATATCACAAAGACCGTTATTGTTAAAAAACGGACATCTTCCATCATCTCTTGCCTTAAAGTATGTACATCCGTCATCAGTGCAAATGTTCTGTTTGATTTTTAAATCCAATTTTTTGTAAAGTTCGGCAGTTTTTGGATCTATTTCGATATCCCAGCCTGTGCAACAATTGTGTGTACATTTGTTTGCAATGCATTTAAATTTATTATAGTAGTTTGGTGTTATTGTTTTCATAGTTTTGTTATATAAAAGTCCTATTCGCGTGAATAGGACTTTTAATTTAGTTGTTAATACTTAAAAAATACATCCTTTGCAAATAAACTGCTGCCTGACCGCGATTTATTGTTTTGTTATAGATGCTATACGGCGTGGTATTCTTTTCACCCGAAATAATATTCTTTGCTATACACCATTTCATAATGATGATTTCGTCACGTGTCATATTTGGATATTGCACTGAAAGTTTGTTTATTTCACCCAATTCATTGTCTTTTGGTATACCGACTGTCATATTGACATATTTATAAATCATCGAAGCCGCTTCCATATAGGTGATTTCACCTGAGAGCGTGGTATTCTCGCTAATTATACCATTTTCGGTTGCCCATTTAAACGCAGACTGCTTTCCTTCGTTTGCATCAACTTTCGGTGAACCTGCCATCTGATATATGATATTTATAAAGTCGGATTTGAGCACTTTTTTCGATACACCGAACATCGTATTACTTTCGGGGGTCATATAACCGTTGTTTACCATAAAAGTAACAGCCGACTCAAAGAATGGGTTGGTGATATCGTCATAGCGAACGTATTCGGGAGACTCATATGTCGATTCTTTATCAAAAACGTGTGAGTAATAGTTTGTGTCGAGTATCGCACTTGATAAAGTGAACATGTTTGCAACATAATTGCAATAATCACTCACAATCTGCGGATCAGCCTCTGTACCGTCATTTTTTGTTGCAATACCTGTGGATGCGTTATATCTGAAGTCTTTTGTAATAAAACTTTGATCTGCTAGAACAGCTATATGCGGAGCATCCGATAAAACATCTCTACCCGCCAAAAGACGCGAATCATATTCAAGTCCCATAATATTTAAAACTGTCGGCAAAATGTCTTGTGTTGAGCAGTATTCGTCAACAACAGTTGTGGTAATACCCGGAACATAGCAAATGAAAGAGTTTCGGTACTTTTCGAACTCTGTGTCAACTTCTTTTCCTGCGAGTTCGTTAAATTGTTCTTCGGTAAGCCCGTAAGGATAGTGGTCACCTGTTAAAACAATCACGGTTTTATCGGCTTTTCCCGCTTTTTCAAGTCCTGCCATGAGTTCAGTTAAAGCATATTCGAGTTCAAGGTTACAGGCAATGTATGCCTTTACTTCTTCAGAGTAGGGGAGGTTTGCAACCGCTGCTTTGTTTTTGGCACTCATTGCGTTATCCCAATTATATTGGTAGTGACCCGAAAATGTCATATAGTATGCGTGGAACGGCTTGTCACTGTTGATATAGTCGTTCATAGACGCCTTTATCATATCAAGGTCTGATGACGGCCAGTTAACCTGTATATCAAGCCCTGCGTCGACTGCCTTGAAATCGTAGCCGAGATTAGCGTGTGTTATAACTCTGTCATAAAATGTTCCATAATAATTGTGATAACCGTATGCACCGAGACCTAAATCTTTATAGACGTTGCCGAGTGAATAGGGAAGGTAGTTGCCGATTGAATCATCAAAACTTGATGCCACTTTTGTTCTTGACATATTTGGCATAAGTCCCATAACGAACGAATATTCGCCATTTGTTGTTGTGTTTGGAAAACAGTTGTAAAAGTTTTTAAATACAATGCCATTATTGCTCAGCTTATAAAGAGTGGGGGTGAGCTGTTCTGATACAAATATAGGCGAAAAAGATTCTGCACAAATGGTGATAAGGTTATAATCTTTTGCAATGCCGGTGAACTCGTTTTTTGAACTCGGCGAAACACTCATAAGATGATTGTTTACAAGATTAATAGTTTTGTCATCAGCTTTTTCATTGAGTTTTGAAAAGTTAATGTCGGTTGCGTTCAACTCCTTGTCGGAGTTATCAATTTTATCAAGCGTTGTTTCTTTAAATTCATAAATTTTTTCATCGGCATTAAAAAGACCGCGTGTCTCTTGCAAAAGTGTTGCGGCAAGACCAACGTTTTTTACACTTGCTTCGGTTGATGTGTCGGGGTTGAAAAATATGTTGTAAACCGACGATTCTGATTTTTTAAAAAGATGAAGTGACGCTACAGTGATTAGTGAAATCAAAGCACAAATCACAAGACAACTACCTGTTTGCAAAAGTGTGATGCGCTTTGTTTTTATTTTGTTTTTCAAAAACAAAATAATTGTTATCGGAGCGGGTACAAAAACAAGTGCAACAATAAAAATGTTTGTAATAATGGCGTGAATTACCTGCGCAAAGAAATTCGTAACCGCATCTGCGCCAAGCGTCATTTGCGATACAGGCATAAAACTTCCAAAAATGCAGTGGTAGACAAGTTGTACCTCAAAATAAATAACTATTCCAAAAACCGCCGCCATACCTAGAAATTTATTAACTTTTTCTGGTAATAGCGAAAACAGTGTATAAATCAGACAACCTGAAATAATTGCAAAAAATATAGGATAAAAAATTCTGATACCCACTGATTTAAACACTACAATATGGAGCATAAGTTCAAGATAAACAAATACACCGATATAATATAAAACACTAAACAGTTTGTCTTTCCAATTATCAATTATATTTAAATTAATTTTTTTCAAATTTCGTCACC
>JAZKZG010000098.1:0-20287 GCA_045612565.1 Eubacteriales bacterium | reverse complement strand
ATTTTTAATCCAGCCCCATATTTTTGCAACAAACGCGCCGACACTTGCCAACGCCGCGGCAATTGTGCCGGGTTCGCCTAAGCCGTCTAAACCGAGTAAAATTGGTGCTGTGCCGCTCAATTGTGCATCAGTATCAGACGTTTCTACGATTTTAGTATTTTTGTTATAATCTTTTTTAAACAGTGCTTTTTTCTTTGCGCCGTTCTCGATAGATTTTTCAATTTTCGATTTTACGCCGCCTATTTTTGTAAAAAATCTTATTACCCTATCTTTCGCTTTTTTAGCGTCTTCCCATTGTTGCGCTGTATATCCCGCTTTAATCGCTGCATCTTTTGAATAATTAGCGATGTTTAGACGTGTCGCCATTCCCAAAAAATTTACGGCAATTAACAGTCTTAAACTGTTACGCATCAAAACCAAAACGGGGTTTAATTTTATAAAAATAACTTTGAACAGTTTTCCCGCAATTTTAACCGTTTCGACAATCGGATTTATAACAGTATTTTTTGTTATATCTACTGTTACATCGTAGCCTGTTTTTAAGGGCTCAACGATTGAGCTTTTTATTTGAGTGCCCGCTTTTTTTATTGTTTGCTTTGCTCCTTTGGTGTTTCCTGTAACAACTTGTGCGCCCGCTTTTACTACGTTTGCAGTTGCTTTTGTTGCATTTACAACGCTATTAACTGTTGCTTTTGCTGCTTTTGCAACTCCAGCCCCCACACTCTTTGCCGCTTTTTTTACCCCTTTCCAGACTTTTTTAAAAAAGCCGTTTAGCTGTTCGGGGCTTGCGTTTTGCAATTCTAAATTGTGTAATTCGTTGTCATATTGCGCCGCCGCTGTTGCAAGTTCTGGATTTTCAAAATAATATGCGCCGTGTTCGTCTATTGCTGCAACGTGCGGCATTATCATTGCCGCCAAACGGTAGCCGTTTGGGTCTACGCCTTGCAAACTCAAAAGAACTTTCAATTTTCTGAAATTTAATTGTTCTTCTGGTGTTGCTGTGTGTGTGTATATCTTGCTAAGTGTAGAACTGTACAAACCTTGCAATTTTGCAACCGCGCCCAATTCGCAACAGTTCAAACCGTCTACACCGCTAAGTTTATAAACAGGTATTTGCATAATCATTGTTTTAGTTATTAACGGGGGACGTTGTAAGAATACAGGTAAAACTCTGTCAACCGCCGCGCCGTTTAAGTTTACAAATATGTGTGAATATTGATTATTATTGCCAAAACCTACGATTTCAAACGCGGGTTTGTATCCCATACCGATAAACAAACACGCTGAAAAAACCGCCAAACAATCACAATCAACGCCCCAAAATCTATCAGCCCAAACGCGTGCGGGGGTTCTTATCTCTTCTTTGCCCTCTGCATCGTAATTATATTTTATATTCGTGTGTAACCAATGCCAAACATTAAATGCGCTTTGTAACTCGTCATCTGCTTTCAAATGTTCTGCAAGTCTGACAACTTGCGGGTAATATTTGCAACACTCTAAAAGTGTGTTTAATGTTGTTTTGTCGAATCCGTAACCGCAAAATTTATTTTGCCCGTCCGCTGCATCAATTAGCCCGCTGTAATCGCTTAAACGTTTGTAAGTAGGTTTAAAACCTTTGCAAACTAATTCGCTTTCGGAACAGTTAAAAACATCTGCGGGTTTACCGGTTTGAAAACCGCCGCGCAAAGATTTTCTTTTAAAATTCGGTTCGTCCTCTACGACTTCCGCATCTTCTACAGTTGAATCAATCCAATTTTCTTTGTTCTCTTTTAAAAAGTCTTTTAATTGTTCATTGTTCTCAAACTCAAATTTAATTAAAGGTTTGCCCAAACCGTCAGAAAAAAATATTAAATCATTTGCGACAGTTAAAATTTTTTCAATTTGTTCTAAAATAAAATCGTTTTTTTTACTGTGTTTTAATTGTTCAAAACGCGCCTTAATTGTTGTTATTAGTTTCAATAATTTGTCAGAATCAACGCCAAATAAATTTCCTTGTCGTTTATCGGTGTCGCGTTTTTTTTCGTTGTCCACACTTGCCCAAAACTCAGTCAAAGTATTAATATATACATTAAACGGCTCGTTTAAGGCGTTAAAAATTTCTGTTTTGTCGGTAGTCCTACCGCGCAAAGATTTTATAATTTTCTTTAACTGTTTTTCTGCATCTTTAAAATTTTTCTCTTTTTCGCTGATGGTTTTTAATTCATCATCGTTTTTTTCGTAAATTTTTAATCCAAAAGGTGTTGTATATTTACCGTTAACATCTTTTTTATCTTCGTTCTTTACGTTTCTATTATACAGAACTTTTAAACGTTCATCAAGTTTCGCAAAACTGTTATATTGTCCCGCTTTGTTACCGTAATTTTTATTTAAAAAATTAAAAATTTCGGTGTCGTGAATGCTTGAAAGATTTTTATATTTTTCAAATGTTTTTCCGACCCACTGCGCAATATTAACAGCACGCAAATAATTTTCAAATGCTTTTTCGCTATCTTCTTGACTTTTGAAACGTTTTAAAAAATCTTTAGTAAAACCGTCATTTAAATACGATAAATCCCAAATGACCGCGCCCGAATTTTCGCGCAATGCTTTTTCCTTAAGTTCTTTTATTTGTTTTTTATCGTTCAGTTTTAAACGTTCTTTTTTATAAAATTCCGCTCTTTCTAAAAGTGTTTCGGGCGTTGAAAGTGCATTTGAATTTAAAGCGATTTTCTTTGCATCTTCAAAACTACCCTTAAATATTTTTGCGGGTATTTTATCAAATTTTAATCCGTCAAATTCAGCATTTAATTTATTTAATCGTTTAAATGCTTCTGTTCTTGAATGCCCAGACAAAATAAATAAATCACCGTTTGGAGATTCCCAAAGGGTTACAGGGTCAAAAGCAAACCAATTGAAAGTTCCGTTTTTTACTGCGTTTACAATTGCATTCACGCTTTTTTCGCTGTAATCTGCCGCTCTGTTTTGAAAGTTTTTTTTATCCGTTTTTATTTTATTAATATCAATTTGTTGCAAGTCAAAAGCGTTTCCCGCGTCTGATTGCATATTAATTGCACCCAACGAATTTATAAAACCTTTCTTTTCTATGTTATTAAGTCCGTACATGCTTAATTATTATCCGCGTTTGTTATTGTTACATCTGTTAATACAGGAATTTGAAAACCCTCGGCTTTAATAGTCCCTTTGATTAATACGGGCTTTCCGATAAAATCGTTAACAGTTAGATTATTAGTTAAAATATTTAATATACCCGTACCAAGGATTTTTAATATATTAACCCACTTAACCTCTAAATAAAAATCTTTATCAGTTGTACTATTAGCTTGAATTATAAAGCCGTTATTATCTTCAATACTTGTTAAGTGTGTGCCTGTACTTTCGACACTTACAATTTTGTCATTTTCTTTTGTGAATTTTGCGCCCCAATACGCGGCAATATTCAAAAATTGAATGTTTATTTGTCTGTCATTCGGATTAATAAACCTAAGCCGTAAACGGAAAACAATTTTCCCGTTTTTAACAAAATTGTATATCTGAAATTTTAAAATTCTATAATCTAATTTTAAAGCTGTGTTTATTGTCTTACTTGCTGACAATGCCAACGCCGCCGCGCCCGCTACAGCTACAAAAAATAAAGGGCTCATCTTTTAAAAATTTAAAATTTTAAAAATTGTGTGCTGTGGAAAACTACAACACACAACTATTTTTTTTAACTATAACAAAAAAAAACGAACTTGCTTTTTTTAAGTTCGTTGCAAACTTAAAGCAAATTCGTTTTTGTGTCAATCCCGCGCCTGGATTCTCAATTATACATCTGACATCCCAAACCTGTATTTAACAAACTCTAATAAATCAGATTCAGAAATTAAGCAACCGCGTTTTAATTTTTTGCCGTTAACTACCTTACACAAAAGTAAATACCCCAAAAGTTGAGGGCTGTAAATAGCTTTAATTTTCGGGTGGTTCATTAAAATTTGTGTTGGTGTCTGATAATCAAATTTAACCCGTTTTTTTTTGTCGTTTTGCATATCCTAATAAATTAATATTTAGCATCATGCAAAACTATTAAATTATATTTTAAACTCAAAGTTTTTATTTATATAAAATTCTGTATAATCATGTTATATTTTTAAATATTCAACCTCGAATAATACAGGATTTAATAAAAATTCTTTTTCGGCTCTTCTGGTGCTTAAAACATGAAAATAAAATAAATGATAGATTTCGTATTTATTTTGTTTTAGAAACATTAGCGCGTTTTTGCATTCTGTTTCAGTTCCTTTATAAAATACTTTTATTGTTTTATCAAAAGCATTTTCACCGATTAATAAAAAATCTTTGTTCATAATGTTAAACTTTTAAATTGATATGCAAATATAAAAAAAAAGGTTTTAAAAACCTTGTAAAAACGTTTTTAAAACCTTATAAAAACCTAAATAAAACCATGTAAGAAAATAAAGGAAACGGCGCAAAACTCTCAAAATTGCGCCGTGTATCTGGAATTGAAAAAAAAAGTTTAACGGCACAAAAATAATTAATTATTTTTATATACCAAAACTTTAGTTCAAAAACTTTCAGTTTTCAATTTCTTTTTCGACAATTTCACGACATTCTTTTAATGTGATTGTGCGATTTCCTTTTTTTTTGTAACTTGAATAAAAGTTGCAAACTTTTTATCTGAATTACTCTTTCTCTTTCAATTTTGAGTTTCAGACCGCAATTTGTAATGTAATATATTTTTTTCATAATTTTCTTTTTTTTCGTTCATATTCAAACACCGCTTTAATTAAAATTTTAGTAATATTTCCGGCAGCGTTTACTTCTGATTCTGTTAAAATTAACATATCATCACTATTGTATTTATTAATTATGTGAAATACATTATTAACATCATAATAATATAATTCAATCGTGTGTCCTAATTCGTACAGTGTTAATTTTTGTTTTGCAATTTCTTTTAGTAATTCGCTGTTTTTCATAGTATTAAATTATTTACATCGTTAATAATTATTTCTTTCAAGCTCTTTAATAATTCGTTTTCAGTACCTTTAAAAGTACCTTTTTTAAAATAGCTTGTTGAATGATAGAGAATAACGTAATTAAATAAAGAATCGCCGTTGTCTGTTAGTTTGTCGGGAATATCGAAATAAAACGCTGTTACTTTATGACCTTGATATATACATATTTTATAATTCAAAGTCATGTTAACAAGTGAATCCGATTTGAAAAATTTTTCAAGTTCTTGTTTTTCCTGTTTGCGTTTTTCATATTCCGCAAACCTCATTGTTACATACTCTTTTGCTGTCATAATCTTATTTTTTAGGATTAAACAAAAATGCAAAAAAACCTTTTCGGGGTTGATTGTATATTTTAGAGATTTGATAACCGGCCTTTTCTTTTTCAGCTGCTTTTGCAAACAATTCTTTTGAATCTTTGCAAATTATTTTGTTTTCTGGTTCGGTTTCGTTTTCGTTCTGATTCATGGTAATTTGTTTTTAAGAATTGCCGCCGCGCCCTAAGCTTTTATTTTTTTGTGCGGCGGCTTAATAAAAAAACTGTGAGTTTAGATATTTGGTAAAAAAATTTTGTGGTGTGAATTACGGCACCACAAAATTTTATTTAATCAAAATTATATTGTTCGTTTTCGTGTTCGGCAAACGCTTTAGCATCGTTGAGGTTATCAAATTTTTTTAATAGTTTTGATTTTTCAATGTTGCATGAATCGAAAATTACAACACAATAATTTTTTTCTTTTTCAATGATTTTGATTAAATAATCAGAATCGTTGTAATATGTTTTAATCGTTTTCATTTTCTTTAGGTGTTAATTTGTTAATTTGTTCTGTTACTGCATCAACAAAATTTTCTGAGTTCGGATTATATATATAATTTGCTACTAAGAAAATTTGTCTGTTGAACTCTTGCGCACTTTCCATGATGTCATTTAACGCGGGGTAATTTATATTAGCTGCGATTTTGTAAACGACTGAAAATAAAGTGTTAACATTTTCAGCCGCTTTAAACAAAGTATCAACGTAATTTTTATTTAAACTGTTCATTTTATAAACCTTTTACAAATTGATAAATTTCTTTTTTTGTGTTGACTTCTTTTCGATTTTGAAAACCGAAAATTGAATTTGCATTGTAAATATACTTAATTCTGTCAACTTCGTGAATCAAATTATTAACTGTGTTTTCAAGTTATTTTAGTAGTTTAACGAATTTATTTTACAGATGAGTAGGGAACAATTATAATACAATAAATGCCCTGATTTGGTTGAGGGATTGGGTCTAAAGATGCATTAGGAATGTGGTTTACAAATTCTTGCACATCATCAATTTCCTGCGCTGTAAACGCATATTTCAAGTAAAAGTAATAACATACATCTTTTTCTTCCACTTCGTAAGCTTTAAATTTTCTTGAAATTGCTGCTTTCAAACCTTGGAGTGTGTACTTTTTCATAGTCGATAAGTTTTAACAGTTAATAAAAAAAAATCGCAGTGCATAAGGTTTGTTAAAGTCTATCGAAAACTCGCTACTAATTTCTTTTGTAGCAACCTTGCACCGCGAAAAATATCTTTATTTTCGTTTTTATTCAATATGTATTTTCGATAGTTTTAACACTGCAAACTTAGAAAATTTTATTTATACGTTCCAAATTTTTAATGTTAAATTTTAAAAAAAATTTAATGCTGTATATCTGATTTACTTATTTTTCAGTGATATAGCATTTTATTTTTTTTTGTTTAATTAAATCATCTATTTTAAAATCAAAATACATTTGTGTTTTGTTTTTCAATATCTGTACATCTAAATCATCTATTTTTAAATCATTCAGATATATAAGAGATAAACAATTAAATAAATTTGTTACAGTTTGATTTAATTGTTTAAATGTTTCAATTTGTTGATTTACAACTGTTAAAAATTCCGTATCAGTCATTTTTTTATAATCTTTCATAGTTTTATACTTTTAAATTCTTCAAAATCTTTTTTATTATACTCGTATAATCCGCGCTTTCGATTCGTCTGAATACACGAATAAATAAAACGTTGCCACATCCGGACAATCAAAGGGAATAACAGTTTATTACTGTTATTATATCTAAGTGTTTGCAACTCAAAGATATTACATAAAAAAGTAATATTCAGAATTTTATCAGTGTTTTCCGTGCCGTCCGGATTCAGTTCATAATTATAGAGAATATATTTTTTATTTTTTTCTTTTTGTTTTTTCTCAAGAAATTCAATTAACTGCTTTAATTCTTCTGATAAATCGGAATAAATAAAATCACTTGCACCGGATAAAAACGGTGTCAATGTAGCACTTTTAAACCATAACCGCCCGGTAATTGGGCATGATTCACGCAATTTACTAAGATATTCTTTTTGTCTTGCTAATTGTTCATTTAGTTCTGTAACATCCTCGTTATTTGCTTTTTTATCTTGAATATCTTTCAACGTTGCAAATATCTGTTTTTTAACGTTATAGACTTCTATTTGATATTGCACCAACGCGGGATTATCTGTAAAATCTTTAGATATATATTTAGCTAAATATCTGCTAACAGTCTGTGGATTGTTAACCGCTTTTATATCAGTCGAATTTGGATTTGTAAAACGTTTATTCACATCTTTTTTGATTTCGTTATAATACAGATTTTTAGCACGTTCAAAGGCTTGTTTTGTGTTTTTTTCGTGTATTTCTGTATATTCTAAGTAGGTTAAAAAACGGTTTTCCCGTTCTTGAATTTCTTTTACTTCTGTATCTGTCTTATCAATAACATTTTGATTTGCTGCAAAATATTTTATCATTGTATCATCATTCCAACCGTTTTTATAAAAATTTAGTTGTTTTTCGTGGTATCTGTCAACATAATTAAAAGGATTTTTCACGCCGTCAATTTTGCCGCGGTTAATTACACGATTCCACGCCCGGCGCAATGCTAACGCATCAATATATCTATCTGTAATTAAATGATAATGTAAATTACCGTTTTTCTGTAGTTCTTTTTTCCAAACGAAATAACGCACCTTAAAATATTTTTTACAGTACGCTAAAAAAGGATGTAAACAAAAATATGTTAATTCTTTGTCGGTGTGCTGTTGTTCCGCGGGCAAAGTTAGTGTTAAGAATGTACATAAATGTAAATGTTTACTTTCAAACTTTGCTTTTTCGGTTAAAGCATTTTTTTTATAACCCATGCACGAATATTTTTCGTATTGCTCTTGATAGTGTTTTCTTCGTGCTAAATAGAGTATTACATTTACAGCTTTTTTGATAGTCTTAACCGCCGCGGGGGACATCTTACAGTCGTGAAAAGAATCTGTAAAATTAATTTCTGATGTGCTGCAAGTTTCGCTTTGTCCGTCTATAATAGTATTATAGACCGTTAAATAATTTGCATTAACTTTGAGAGTTTCAACAAGTTGCATTTTTTTAATAGGTTTTTTATTGCTATCTCAACAAAAAAAATCAAAAAAAAATAAACGGTACAAAAACGACTTTTTTTAAATTGAGAGTTAGCCGATTAAACTTTTTTTATTAACTTTAAAAGTCAATAAAACAACAGATTAAATTTTGTATTTTTGAGTATAGATTTATTTGTTAATAAACTATAAATTTAAACTGTTAGTTTTCATTGACGGGTGCAAATTTAAACTAATAGTTTTAGAATAACAAAATATTTTTTTCTATAACAAATTAAAACATTAATAAATGATTGATTCACAATTAAAAGAACGCGTAAAAAAATTTTTATATTACTGTCGTGTTTCAAACTCTGAGTTTGCCGAAATTGCGGGCGTAACTCCCGCATACATTAACAGTATTAAAAAGAATATCAGTTTTGATATTTTAGAAAAACTATCTGGAATAAACCCGCGTTTAAATTTGTCGTGGCTACTCTGGGGCAAAGGTGAGATGTTAACCGATGTTTCAGACTTTCAAAAAATCATTGAAGAAAACGAAAATTTAAAGCGTGAAAACGCATATTTACAAAAGATTATATCTTTGTATGAACGGGACGAAAACGTAACAAAAACAAAGTAAAAACAGGTAAAAAAAACGGCTTACAGGCGTTTAAATAAAGGTTGTTTTTGTTACGCTTTCCCCCTCTCTCCGCAATTTATTTGTAAGTGCTTATAAATAAAAAGTTTATAAGCATTTTTTATTTTTAACGGTACAAAAACGAACTTTTTTAAATTGCATGTTTTAGCCCCAAAAATTATTTGATCATGCAAAATTTTTATGATTACCGGCCCGCGCATTTGGTAAAGGGCAAAAATAATATTTATGTTGCTTTTAGTGTTGTGAATCCAGAAACGGGAAAACTAACAGTAAAACGCATAAAACTAAATTACATAAAATCAAAGTCACAATTAAAAAACTATTCTGAGGAATTAATTAAACAGATAAATACAAAACTTTCAAGGGGTTACAATCCCTTTTTTGTAGAAAATTCTGATAAATTGATTTTATTATCGGATTCAATAAAAGAGTTTTTAAAAGCAAAAAAAAGAGATTTAGAAACAAAAATAATTTGTTCTGCTACTTTCGAGGATTACAAACAACAATTAAAAACTTTTTCGGACTTCATTAATACAGACGTTTTTTTGTTTAAAATAAAACGTTCTGATGTTTGTAATTTTCTGGATTTCATTTATATAGATAAAGCCCTAACAGCTGTAACACGTAATCACTATTTACAGACGTTACGCACGTTTTTTAATTACGCTGTGAACAAAGGATTTTTAACAGAAAACCCCGCAAAAGATATTCAAAATGTTAAGGCGGGTATAAAAAAACGGTCTGCAATTCCAGACAGTTTATTAACAAAAATTTTTGATTTTCTGCAAGATACTAATAAAAATTATTTGTTAGCCTGTTATTTGCTGTATGGTTGTTTTATTAGACCGTCCGAAATTTGCGGGCTAAAAATACAGGATATTTCTTTTAAAAATCAGACTATTTTTATAAGTTCTGCAATAAGCAAAAACAAAAAAAATCAAGTTGTTACGATTCCGCAAAACATTATAAAATTGATGCTTGATTTAGAGATATACAACAAACCGTCTGATTTTTACATTATAGGTAAAAATTTTGCGCCGTCTGCTATCCGATGCAGCGATAAAATTTTACGTGCGTATTGGTTACAGGTTCGGAAAAAATTAAATTTTTCTGATTCATACCAATTTTACAGTTTAAAAGATTCTGGAATTACAAAAATGATAAACTTGTTAAATGTTGCTGAGGTTCGCGATCAAGCCCGCCACAGTAGCATATCTATTACAGATGTGTACACAGATAGAACGAAACAAGACGGTAACGAACATATTAAAAACTTAGATTTTAAACCTACGGTTTAAATATTAAATATGTAGTTTCAATTGTCGGGCTACTGATAAACCAAAAGGGGCTAACCGCGTAACGGCTTAACCAATTATTTGCAATACAGATATATATAAAAAAAGTGAGTTATTAACTACTGCTTAATAACTCACTTTTTTTTGTTAGTCTTGTTTTTTTAGTGCTTTAAATTTTCGTTTTTCAATGTAATTTGTTTGCGCTCTGGGTGTGTCTCGTTGTAGTGCTTAACTCTACATTTTGCACTGCAAAATTTAGCGTTTCGGGCGTTTTGTGAATCCGTTAACGTTTTGCCGCAATGCAAACATTTTTTAACGGTTACGGCGTTTTTTGACGGCGTTAATATTACAGGATTTACGCCAGACACGCCACCCGTGACGGCGTTTTTTTGTTGTTTTTCGGCTGCAAAATTTGTGTTTTTTTTTAACACGTCTGCGGGCGTTTTTTGTGTTGGTTCTGGTGTTGGTTCGGGGGTGTTAAATCCTACTTTTTTTGCCTGTTCGGTTTGTTGTTTTGCTGTTTTTTTGATGTCGTTTTCGGCTGCAATTTGTTTTGTTTGTAAGTCGTTTTGCAGTTGCATAAATGCAGTACTAATTATAGAAAACTTTTGATTTATACAGGCGGTCAAACCGTTGTCAATTAAATTATTTGCGTTTGTGTAAATTTCGTTTATTGCTTCTTTATATTCGTTTTCTGGTGCGTCTTGCTGTGCGATTTTAGAATAAAAAAACCATAATCCGCCGCTACATGCAATTTGCACCAACATAATAAATGCAACTATTTTATAAAATTTATCAGCTTTGTTTGTTGTCTGTTTTTCGTTCTCGCTTAATTCGTTTTTTCTGTCTGTTTCGATTCGTTTTAATTCGGTGTTTAGTTGTGTTTTGTAGTCCTGTATCGTCTGAAACGCTTTTGCAATTTCTGTATTTTGTTTTTCTGATAAAATGCAACGTTTACCGTTTAGCCAATTTTCTGGGTTTTGTTTAATCGTGTTGATGTAGTTTTCTGTTTGTTTAATGCTTTCCGAATATTCTTTTTTAAGTTCGGAAATTGCAAAAGAATAACGTTTATTTATTTCTTTGCTTAAATCCTCGCTTTGACTTGTAAATAATGCTATGCCGTTAGTACTGACTACAAAAGAAACAGCAAAGATTAACAACGCGCAAAAAAACGGCATTAACGCGGTTTTAATTTCAGCTCTGAGGGCAAATTTAAAAAACTTTGCAAGGAATAAAGCGCAAAGGCATTCAATTAATAATAAAGCTATAACAGCAATTATTTTACTGAAAATTTCAGAATCAGTAAAAGAATAAAAGAAATTATCCAGATAGAAAAAACCGCTAAAAATAGATACGGCTGATGTGGATAGTTTAAGAATAAGCATTAATAAAATAACGCTTTGCCACTCTTTTTTGAATGAGTATTTTTGCCAATTCTTAACAGCAAAATTTTTTAATAAGTTCGTTAATTTGTTCATTTGTTTTTTTTTGTTATTAGTTAAAAATTTCAGTTGCAAATATAAACTAATAGTTTAAGATAAAAAAGTATAAGCATAAAAAAAGCGCAAAACCGTTAAGATTTTGCGCCAAAATAACTGAAATAAAAAATTAGGTTGTTGGAATTTCTGCGGGGTCTGTAAAATATCCCTCTACACTTGCAGTGTTTATTTTTGCATAATCAGAGCTTATTTTGGTAGCATCATACACAAAACCAGCCCCGCCAACAAGTGAGCTACAATTATAAAACATATTTGGAGATGTATCTACACAATTTAAATTTAATGAATAAATTTTTTCAAGTCTTGAACAATTATAAAAAGCATCATAAGCATAAGGGCAATTATTCATAATGCCATTTTTTACCAAAATTACATTTTGTAAATTTTGACATTCAGTAAATAAATACTCCATTGCTGCATTATTAAAAACAAAAGTGCTAAAATCAACACTTTGTAAATTAGTGCAACTTCGGAACATAAAAGAGATATTTGTAACATTTTGAGGATTTAAAACGCTTAAATCAATATTTTGCAGACTTGTACACCCCTGGAACATTCCCATATATTCTGTAGTTCCGATATTATTAAAAACGCTTAAATCAACATTTTGCAGACTTGTACAGTCCTGGAAAAAATACCAAATAATTGTAGCATTTTTTAAATTAAAGTCTCCCCAATTGATTGTAGTAAGTGCGCTACAAGAATAAAAAAAAGATGCAATATCAGTAATAAAAGATGTATCAACATTATTAAATGTAACTGTCTGCAAGTTGCTATAACTTGCAAACAGTCTTGTACATCTTGAGGGGAAACGCATTTTATTTAAAGCAAGTAAATAATAATCATTATTAATATTAAAAATTGATATTTTTTGGGCTGTGTCCAAAAATGATACAAAATTTAAATTTGTAGTGTCAATATTTTTAATATTATCAAAAATAATATTTTCTGCTGTCGTTGGGATTGCGTTATGAAATTGATTTACAGAAAAGATTGGAATACTGTAAATAATTTCATCATTAAAATATACATTCGTAATTGTACGATTTCGCCGATTATAAAGAAAATGTATATTTTTTATTTCATTGTTATTTGCGTGGATTGTCATAATTAATAAGTAAAATATATAACATTACTTTCTTTTGTTGTAAGTGCTTGATATGCTGTTTCACTCATTACTTGTACACCGTTGACACCATTTTTAAACGCATTAAAAGCACTTGTAACAGCCGAATTTGAAACGGCGTTTGTTGAATCCTCGTTTAATTCCTCGTCTACCGTTTGCACCGATACAGGAACAAACCCCGCGCCGCCTACCGCATATTTATAATTATTAATTGTTATTTGTTCGGCTGTTTGTGTGCTGCTTGTGTGTGTTTTTACATAAGACAATATAACAGGGTTGAACAATAACAAATTTAATTCAGAATCTATTTTGTAAATAAACTGAAAATCTGTTAAATACAAATTTTCGTGCGTTTCGTCTGTCATGTAACGCCCGCCGATTGTGCCGCCGTTACTGCCTTGATAAATCAATAATGAATTGTTGTAGTAAAGATTATTATTTACAACTTGTACCATGTTTTCAAAATTCCAAACATTGTTTACAAGGGGATAGGGATAAACCTTTAAATTATCTCCCGCAAGTGTAATTGTTTGTAAATCATCATTTAATAATGATTCTGAAAACATAACGACTTTAACATTATTATTAAAATTATATATTTTTTTTTGTGTGTTTGTGTTCAGAATCGTTAAAACAGGATAAGATGTTGTATTATCGTTAAAATCTGTTATATCTATAATTTCTGTTGAATTATACGCCGTTGTAGTGCCGTCTGGTTGTTTCGTCCAACCTTGCAATTGTTTATAAAATAAACCTGGTTGCAAATTGTTTGCTGTGTCGGGTTCTCCTTGATACTGTGCAATTTCATCATCTTGCAAAGTATCATTTGCAGAAAAAAATTTACTTACTTTGTTTGCAGAATCGCCGCCGCCGTTGTCGCTCATCATCTGCATATTTATTTTTAAAAGCGGATTATAAATATAATTAGTCATTTTGATTTGTATTAGTAGGTTTTATACACTTGATATTTATAGGGTTGCCGTTTTCATCATACGTAAAGATTTGACTAAATAATAATATATTATTACTTATATAGTCTATTTGTGTAGGTTTGCCGTTTGCGTTATTTGTTAAATTAATTTCATTGCCCGGTACGCAAACCCACGCGTCACGGCTTGACACTGTAAAATTATTACCTATCATTTTTTTTATTTTTTAGGGTTTAAATATCTTTTTATATCTTCTAAGATGTCTACAAGTTTTTTATAAGCTTGTGTATTATCTTGAATTATATTCGTTAGTTTTTCGTTTTGTTGCTGCAAGTAATTTGTAAATCTTTCGTTTGCTAAATTTACTTCTTTTTGTGTAGCCTCGTTTTGCTTTAATTCTCTTTTAATAATTATTACCGCAAAATAAAACAACACAATACATGCCGCAACGGGAAAAGCAAAATTTTGAAATATGTTAACAATATCAATCATTTTTCTTTGTTATTAAAATTAATAGAATCCCGCCCGCAATAATCCACGGGAGAATTTTTTTATTATTGTATTTAAAATCATTAAACAAAAGATAGTGCGTGAATTTAGTATCTTTTATATTTCTTTCCTGTATACCATAATCGAATCCCCGCGCTTCAATTTCGCGCCCGTTCCCGGTTGAAATTCCGACATGGTTTTCTGTCCATAAAACAGCCCCAACGGGAATTTTATTTATATTATTTTCGTTGATTTCAACGCGCTTATTTGCTTTTTTAAACAGTTGTTCAGATGTCCGGCGTTTTGCATCTCTCAAAAAACCGTAAATAAGCCCGCTACAATCCGTTACAGTTTTACCGATATAATTATTTTTTGCATAATTATAACGACTTTCAGAAATATATTTAGGGTTATTTTTATACAAATATTCTAACCGTTCCGGCGTTAATTTTTCGTAATTCGCCCCAAATAGGTATTTTACACCGTTTTGTTTTGCCCGCCGCGCAAAATTAACTAAATCAATTGCATCTATCATTTTATTATTTTTTATCGGTTTGTAGGGTCTACGATTTTACAAAGATTTGCATAAGGTTTTGTAATTTGTTCTTTAAGTTCAAAACCGAATGTTGCAACGTCAACATATTGCCAAATTACAGACAAATAAGTCGAATTTTTATTTTTAAGACTTCCAATTATTTTGTTTTTACTAACATCTTTAACAAAACTTGTAACATTGTCCGGCTCGAAAATTATCAATTTATTTTCTGCTGTCGTAATTACTTTTTTGCATTTTGCAATATTAAGGGCTTTTGTGTACACTTCATTATCACATGCACCTTGTAAAGCATCCTGCAAAGTTTTTTGATTTTTACATAGTTTTAGGAATGCCGCCGAAAACTTTTTAAAATCTGAAACACGATTCATGATATTATAGAGTTTTATTTTTCGGTCTGCTTTGGTTACTCTGTCAACGGTCCAGAATCCAAAATTATCATTCGCGTTTAACAAGTCTTTCAAATTACTTGCTAATGTATCATTTACATTTGTACTTTCGACAACGTTGTTAATAACTTGGTTGTCTTGTCGTTGCTGTCTACGTCTACGACTTAACAGTAATAATATTGTACCAATGCCCGCGGCTGTTAATAATACTTTGCTATCCATGTTTTTTTATTTGATATTAAAAAAAAAGGTGGGCAAATACCCACCCGCACAAAATAAAATTTCGACTTTAGATTTTAGCGTTTCTTGCTTTTTCTTTTATTTTTTCGCGCTGTTTGATTTCTGCTTCATACGCTTTTAATTTCTTCTCGTAATCTGCTTTTAATTTCTGATTTTCAGCGCTAATTGTTGTTACTTTTTTGTTGTAGTTTGCCCATGTTTCCTTACTTGCTGTCATTTTTGGAGCTTTCGGGAGTGCTTTGTATTTTGGGCGTGTTGGTTTTTTCAATACTGCCATTTTTTTTATAGTTTTAAAAGTTCTTGTTTTTACAGGAAAGTAAGAACGTTTTTCAATTGTTCTGTATTCTCTGCAAGGTTTTGAATTTTTGTTAATTGTTCTAAAGTAATATTATTGCATTGATATTGTTTTTGCAAACGTTCACAAATGCAATTAATTAGCTTTTGCGCTCTTTCGTTATTCGTTTGCGCTGCAATTTTCGTTTTGTATGTTAGCTGCATTTGTTGTGTGTTTTGCGTTTTTCAGACTGTTATATAATTGATTGATAGTGTTTGTATCAAAGTTATTATATAAATACTCTGCGAAATTATCCAATGCCTGTGTTTTTTCGTCTTGTGGTTCTGGGGCTGGGGCTTGTCCCAATGCTGCGGGGGCTGCCTGTGTTGGTGCGGGGGCTGCTTGCATAAAATAAGTTAATATTTTTTTGCCCGCTTCTACTAAGACATCCGCCGTTTTAGCAACGCCAGAATTATATCCGCGCTCTAACTCTTTTAACCGTTTTTCACGCTCTTCGAGTTCAGACATCTTGCGTTCATATTCCTCTTTTTGACGTTCTTTTTCGGTTTCGATTTTGTAATTTTCTAAACGTGTTTCAAAATCGTTTTTTATTCTTTCCTCAATGCCTTTTAACATCGATTCATGAATATAGCCCCGCGGTACGGCTAAACCGTTTAAAGCTGTTTCGGGTGTTGTTTCCTCTTTGCAATTTGTAAACTGAAAAGGGCCTACAATTCCGCTGCCGTTTGCCTGTTTACTTGCTTTGATTTCTATTTGAAACGTACAGTTTGGCGGAAAACTTTGTAAAACTGCATCAAGTTTATTAATTGATTTTTCGATTTTTGTATCTTCCGTGTCTGTATCTTCAAAGTCATTACCATAATATTGCATGACGTTTGAAAAGTTCTTAAAACCCTCAACCAACGCCAAAGACCAAAATAAAAATTTTGAATCGCGAATACGGTTAAAAATAAAATCCTTGTCAAAAATTTTTTGTGCCATTTTTTTTTTTTAGTTTATATCAATTATTATGTTTTTGCCTTTTGTCTGTGTTTGCGTTGTTGTTCTCTTTGCGTATTCGGGCAATTCGGCAACACTGATGTAAAACATTTGCGCTGTTTTAATTGTGTTAAATAACGAATCCGCGCCGACACTGATATTTATTTGCATTGTGTTATCTGCAACGAAAATAAAATCTGAAACAGCTTTTTGCAAATTTCCCATATCCTCAAAACTGCAAATTTTTGAAAAATCAAAAAAGTCTGTCGGGGTGCTGACTTGTAAAAACGGCTTTCCAAAGTCAGCTGTGTTGTTAATTTCTCCGACTGCTTGCAATTTGTAAAAGAATGCAATAGACGGCGAAAATGAAAAACTTTTTGAAAATTCGTCTAAAGTAATTACACTACTTTTAAATGAATAGTTTGCAATATTACGAGAATCGCAATAATTTTTTATATAGTCAAAAATGTTTATCATACCAACAAAAATGTAATTTTTAAATCTGTCGGGGTGTAGGTTGTCGGGAGTGTTCCCAGGCTGTTAACCCTTACTTTTATTTGTCTTGATTTACTTTCAAAATCCACTGCAAAAAAACCGTTATCGTAGTTAGTGGCTGTTGTAGGCTTAATAATTGCAAGTGGCAACGGGTCAACAATCGCGCCCGCACTGTCGAATATATCAAGGCTTAAAAACATATCGTTTGCAGTGTCGCCGCCTGTAACAAATAAACCTTTGCAAAAATCGTAATCAGACGGCAAAGTTATTTCTAAGGCTTGCCCCAATGCTGGTGTTTTAAAATCCCATGTTTGCGCATCGTAACGAACACAATCAAGTTTATTATTGTCTTGTCGTAACAATGCAACGAATGAAAACGCGTTACAATTTGTAACTTTTACATCTATGTAATAGTTACGTCCCGCGGCATCAATACTCAAAGGTTTAAATACATCCTGGAGGTCGAAATTTGCCGATGTCGGGTTTTTAATCCAATTTTCAAACGGACTAAAAGACAAGATTTTAACAAAATCGTCCCTTAATTCAATTTCTATAGAATCCGCCACGGGTGCAACTTTAGAGAATGCCGCAACGCCTGTAAGATATTTAAAACAGTCGTCCGCTTTTATCATTGTTGTATATACCTGTGTTCCCGTGGTTTGAGGTATAGAAATAACTCTATTTTGTATTAACTGATTTTTCATATTTATTAAATTTTGCGGGGGTGCGGCATTCGGTTAACCGCGTACAAAACCCCCTAAAAAATTTTCGTATTAACGTGAAATTCGGCATTCTGCGCCGTACATGCACACCTCAACGAATACAGACAAAGATGAATCAAGACTCTGACCTTGTGGCAAATGCAAACGGAATTGCATAAGCTGCTCATCGTTAATGAAACATGGTGCACTTACATTGATACCGTCTTTGTCGCTGTTTGCGTTTGTGGTTTCGTGGTTAAACGCGTTAACAGGGCAAATAAATTGACGTACTCCGTTGACTGTAAACTCAAGCTCTGCGTTTTGGAGTGCTGGAACGGTGGTGGCACTTGCTACAGTGCCGTAAGTTACTGATGCCTGGTCTGCTCCGTTCAATGATGCAGTAGCAACCGCGTAAACTTTAAAAGTAAAACGGTCAGCCATAAACGCACAGCCCTGGTTAATTTTTTGTTTTGAAATTGAACAATAACCGTCTTTTTGTGCGTCATCGTTCAACAACAAGTCTTGCAAACCGCTTGCCGCTGTCGGGAGTGCTACGCGTTTGAAATAGTAACCGTCTGTGTATTTGAGTTCACCGTTTGCGGCTGCCTCTTGCATACTTGCCGACATCTTGCCGATATATTTAGCCAAAAGTACTTGGCTGCGTGTGTTAATATCCATTTTCGTATTTATTTTTAAATTAATTACTGATTTTGATTTTTTTACAACATTGATTGTGCAATTTCCTCGTCGGTCGGTTCTGCGTCAACGCCTTGAATTTTAACAGCATCGTCCGCGCCCTGTTCGATGTAACTTGCAACCTCTGACAACTGTTTACCGTCTTGGTTAACGTTCTCAATTTCTGCGATTTCGGTAGGTAGTGCCGCGGTAGTTTGTTCGTTAGAACTTGCGCCGCCTGTGCCGTTCATAATCACACCGTTAACTATTGATGTAATTTCCTCCTCTGTTACGCCAGATAATCCCAAAGGATTACCAATTGACGGGGCAACCACTGCCAACGATTTCAACGCGCCAAAGGTGTACATACCTTGACACAATGATTTTAGTTTTTCGTCTTCAAGCATTAAGTCACCCAAAACCGCGGTAATTGTCAAAAGTGGAGAGCTAATATTCTTGATAGTTTTCTTTAAATTTGTGCTTTCGTCTTCTGTTAGCTTTTTAAGCACAAAAGCACTTGCGCCCGCGCCCGCAATACGCATAACCGCATTAATTGCGCCGTCTGTCGCGCTTTTCTGCCAATTTTTCTTTAAAAATGCCATATTTGAATATTTTTATAATTATTTATTTTCGTTTCTTTCCGCCGCCGCGTGTTAATAAGATAATTCCTAAAATTCCGACTGCTAAACCGCCGATTAATAAACCGTTTCCGCCGCTGCTTTCCTGTGCGGGTTCGGGGGTATAATTTGAATTATCGTTTGAATAATATTCATTTGAATTATCGTTTGTTTGCTCGGCTTGTTGTTGCCCTATTTGCGCATTATAATTCTTAACAATTTCGGTAGTCTGTTGCATTATTTGCCTTACCTCCTCGCTGTTAGGGTCGCGCCCATATTGCTCTTTAAATGCAACTATATTTTTTGTAATAAGTGCTAATTTTTGATTATTGTTAATACGTTTTGCAGTGTTTGCAGTATTTTGCAATTTTTGTAAAACGCTGTCTGCGCTGCCTGTTTTCGCTATTTCGTTTGCCTCCTCGGTGGTTGGGTTTCGCCCTGTAACATCAACAAAAATTTGTAAATTAGTTTTTATATTATCTACTTTTTCACGCAGATTTTTTGAAATTAGTGACATTTTTTTTATCTCCTTTTCTTTTTGCCGCCGCTAAAAGCAACCGCCGCGCCAATGCCTGCAACCGCTAAAGCTGCAATTAATAATGTTTTGTTGTTGCTGTTGCTCTTTGCGCCTGTGTTTGTGTTTGCTGTTGTGGTGTAATATGTTGTCGTTGTTGCTGTTGTTGCTGTGTCGTTGTCGGTGCTGTTGCCTTTTTTAGATAAAAGATTTTTTGCCGTATCAATTCCGGTTTTAATTTTATCTTTGTTTTCTTTTACCCATTCAACCGCTTTGGGCACTATATTTTTAATCCAGCCCCATATTTTTGCAACAAACGCGCCGACACTTGCCAACGCCGCGGCAATTGTGCCGGGTTCGCCTAAGCCGTCTAAACCGAGTAAAATTGGTGCTGTGCCGCTCAATTGTGCATCAGTATCAGACGT
>JAZKZG010000097.1:0-6048 GCA_045612565.1 Eubacteriales bacterium | reverse complement strand
ATCCAGGCTGCAACACCTGCGTTGTCGTGGTCAAGACACAACACAATCTTTTTGATATTTTTGTTCACCTTTAGCCTATGCAGTATCGCTCGTTCAGATACAGAACACAGCGCAACGTAGGAGTGTTTCGTCCACTCACTTTGATGAAGAGTGATAAACGCAAGCATATCGATAGGACCTTCAAATACGAACAGCCATTCGCTTTCACCGTTGTGGTGGAAGCTGTATTCTGCTTTGCTTCCCGATTCGGTCTGCTTGAAGGAGCCGTGTGTTCCTCTGCGGTGAATGTGCCTCGGGACACCTTCTTCATCCACTCCAACAAAGATGCAGTTGTGATATTTCTCGTCTTCGTAAAGCGTTTTTTCGTGTGCAAAAAATGATATCACCTCACGGGATATATACCTTTCGTTCATCAGGTACGCATATACACGGTTCATTGTTGCGTTTGCTTTTGGAACGATTAGTTCCTTTTGAGTCTGTTCTGTAAAGACTACTTCATTGCACCGAGCCGCATCACCGCCAAGCAGTTCCGCAATAGCATCCTGATATCCCATAGAATAATATTTCATAACAAAGCCGATAGCGTAACCGCCAACAGCATCGTAATGTGTATACCAGCGGTTATTGTTAATCCATACTTGATGCTTCTCCCACAGATGTTGAGAACCTGCTTTCTTCAGCTTTTCACCGTGGGAATTAAGAAAAGCGACAAGACTTGTACCGTTTGCCGCTTCGATTTGTTGCTTTGTATAGTGTGGCATAAGACCTCCTTTACATAGAAATATTCTGACCTTTCTTTTTGGCTTCGATTTCACGCCACAGTCTGCTGTCAACGCTTGTTGGAGCGTTTGATGCTTGTTCATCAAAGCGTTCACGGAAGATACGGGATAGACTGCTTGCAAATCTTGTTATAGATGCCACCATATATCCGTTTTTGACTGATGCTTGGTCTGTAGCGTTTTTCGGTTTGTTTGTGTTGGTACTTTGCGCACCTGAATTTGTATCGTTTGCAGGAGGTGTGCTGTTGTTATCGTTTTCCGTAAAGTTTTCTTCGGTTGTATCTTGGTTTAGTGTTTCTTCATCATTGCCGAAACTTAGTAACAACTTTCCAAGCTCATCAGCTTCTTTGATCACCGCATTGCGTATCGGCTTGTATGCTTCTTCCCGGGATAGTGGTTTCTTTGGCGGAGGGTTATCCGTATAGGTTGCGTATACCGCACACTTAGCTTGATACCACAACTCATATATGCGCTGGATATCCGTGTCCTTTTCAAGCAAATCAACAACTTTCTTCACCATCGCTTTTACGCTTTTGGGAAGATAACCGTACACCCTTTTGCCTTTTACACTTTGCATGCGTTTTGCAAGGGCAACAAACTTTATTACGAACTCGTTGTTATCTGCAAGTCCATTTTTTATCTTATCTGCAAGAGCAGAAACCTCATCACGAGCATCTGCGTTTAACAGATTTCGGTATTCGGTTTGCTCATCATAAACGTTATTCAAATCATCTCTGAATATCTCTGTACCGAACAAGCGGCGAAGGTTATCGATGCCTTTTTTGTTGATAAATCCTTTTTCAAATTTGTCTGTTGAGTACAGTAGCAAGTGTATATGAGGATGATGAGATTCGTTGTGGAACGCACCAAACCATTTAAGCGAACCGGGCGGTATTTTATATTCCTTTGCGATATCATCAATCCGGTTTTGTACAAGTGTGCGCCACCTTTCAGCGTAGTTGAAACCAAGCCGTTCTGCATCGGGACGCTTAAGAGAAACGATAACAGTAAAAATATTACCTTCGTGTTCACGAACCTTTTCCGCTTCCTCTTCCAAATTTATATCAACACCGTGCGTTGAAAACAGTCCGTGCTTACCTTGGATAGGCTCTGTGCGAGGACGAGTTGCAATATAGTCGAGGTAGGTTTTATCAGATAGAAGATGAGGGTAGTTTTCAAGCACTGCGGAAATGAATTCAGAGGCAGCCCCCTTGGTTTTGTATCTTGCATAGCTTTCGTACTCCTGTAGTTTTGTGCATCCTTTGCATGTATCACAAAACTTTTTTATGAGTTTTTCTTGAGCTTTCGATATCGGTTCTGATTGCCATTCGCCACCGATTTTTTCCACACCTTCACGTGTTGCAATATACTTAAGCATACCCCCTATGTCACGAAACGATTTCGACGATGAGTAGTATCTGCATTTCACAATAATTCTTGGCATACTTAATCAGTTGCTGCCATACGTTCTTCTTCTATCGCATCTTCAAAGGTTATAAAGCCATGGGTTCTGCGGACACGGTCAATTGCACGGCTTCTGACATCTCGTATTTCTTCGTCGTTCATAGCAACGTAACCTGCCGCAAGCAAGTAGTTTTGCATCCCAAGCTCTACACCGATTTTAAACATTGTATGGCAGAGGCGGTTCATATCATTGCGTGTCATCGCACGTATGTTGTTAGTAATTCTTTCAACCAAAATGTCGCAATTCTTTTCACCGTCAATGTCTGCACAATATCTTCGGATCGCTTCGGTTATGAACGCAGAGCGGTCATCTCCGTTTATATATTTGTGGGTTTCAATCAGCTCGTTTACCTCCGGACTGATACGAAAACCGTACTTCTTTTTCTCTGTTTTTTCTGTATTTTGCTTCATATAAACCTCCATTTTTAGGCTTAAAACAGTGGGTTCCAAAAAGGCGACAGGTGCGAAAAAAAGTCTCCACCCTCAAACCTTTCAAAACCTCCTTCGAACCTCCTTACAGCCCGCTGTTGCGGGCTGGTGTGGGCGTGCAGGCAGGACTTCAGTCCCCGGCACTTTAACCCGCTAAAAATAAGTTCCGTCAAAATCCATCACAGATTCCCTCAAAACGCCCCCAAACCGTCAGCATGTTGGTACTGACGGTAACGAGGGCTTGGTCTTCCGCTACACGCCGTCAAAAAGCGGTTACACGGCGTTTCCTTCGGAGAGAGGGGCTGTTGCTCCATCCTTTGCTTTGATGGCTGAAACGGCGTTATCAGCGGTGATTTGTTTCTTCCTGACAACACGCCTTGGGGAAGGAGCTTTGGATAGCGAACATTTCCTTTCAATATAACTGCGCACGTCTTCAGGTACGCAATCGTTATACAAGCTTTCCATAAAGCTGACGAGCTTATCGTTTAAGGTTGTGTTTTTATCCTTGAGGAATAGCTTTATCGCTTCAAGTTTTTCATCTTCAAAGCTGAACTCTACTGTCGTTTGTTTCATAGTGTAACTCCGTTCCTTTGTCAGTTGAACTTGATATCAAAGGCGTTATCATCCGTTGCAGGGTTCAGCCAACGCTCTGATTCGGCAATGGTACATTCACCTGCAAGCATTTTCGAAAAGGCTTCAAGCCTTTCGGGAGCACAACCCGTTACTTCTATCTGCGTTCCGTAATAACCTTCATAGATTCGATTAACCTTCGCGCCAAGTACGTCAGCCCAATCGTGTTTACCTTGTTCGGTTAATGTGTGTCTGTTCAGTTCAACGATAGTGGCAAGGTCGTGTTTCTCGTCTGCATCAACGATGTGTACGTCTTCAAGATTGCATCCCATAAGACCGAAGAGCGTTGTAATCCTTTCGCCGATATCATCTGTAACAGGTGCGTTTTCAAGATAGTAAGTCATTTCGATACAGTCCTCGGTTGCGATTATCTCTGCTACTTCATCTCGGGCTTCAAGCTCAGCAATCAACATCTGACCGATACCGTTGTGCGGAGTTACTGTGGTATCAAAGTGTTGGCTTATCTCGTCAAAGCCAATCACCCAAGAGCCGTTTGCTGTTTGAGCCGTGCCTTGCTTAATCAGTTCCTCTGCCATTGTTTGTATATGCTTTTGCATATAGCCACGGGCGTTGGGAAGCAGTGCGGAGTACCTTGCATACAGACTGCCTTCGCTTTCTACAAGTACACCGTCTGTTTCACCTTCACCAAGTACAAGCAGACAGTGGCTTACTCCGTTTCGGTCCTGATACATCAAGTCACGGTATTCTTTTATGAACTCTTGATTCTCAAATAAATGAGTTCGGAAATCGGCGAAGCAATTGCGGTCCAGCTCAACAACCGCTTCTATCTTGCATCTGTCAACACGCAGTTCAGGTTCCTTTCTCATAAGCTGTGCAGAGGTATAAAGACCGCCCCATTCTTTCGGCATCGCTTCAAGCTGTTCGCCGAGTTCACGCTGACGGTCAATAGCATCTGTGTATTTTTTATAGGTTTCTTCATCCAGACCAAGACCACAGTCACGTGCTGACTCGCAGTGGTTTATAAAGGTTTGCAGTTCGTTAATTTCGTCTGTGAGTTTTTTTCTTTCTGTTTTCATTCGGGTTCTCCTTTCAACAAAAGAACATCGGGAGAAGCAACGGCTTATGCTTCTCCCGATGTTTCATCGGTAACTCTCGTAGGTGTAATTCCGTAAAGGTCATCCATTATGCTTTGATCCTCTTCGGAAACAACAACGAGAAACGTTTCGGACACAAGGTCATACACATCCTTGTCTGCTTTGGTGTTTAAGAAACAGTCGGCAAGATTTTCATAGAAGTTTTCATCGTTTTCCATACCTACAAGATACGAGATGTATATTGCGGAAGCCTTTTTGCTGTCTTCTGTATCAAGTCCTTTCGATTCAAACACCGATGCGATAGTATCGCAGGTTGAGTCCATAACTGCTATCTGTGATGCTTGCTGTTCGGGAAGCCTGGACAGCACAGTGTCGTTGTTGATGAGCGCGCCGCCGTCACCTGCCATCCATCCAAACAGACCAACCAAGACAATCAGAGGAAGGCAGATAATAAACAAAGCGATACCTACGACGTAAAGCAAAAACTTTCTGCCCTTCTTGTCGCCAAGCAAAAATGTGAGAACCTTTTTGGCAACCGTAGCAATTGTTGCGCCTACTGCGGTGTCCACCTTCTTTCCTTGTGAGATTTGTTTCTAACGACCACCTGCGTTACCGAACAGCTTTGCCTTGTATTCAGGGGCGATGACCTGCAAGAGATATCGCTCGTTACCGCATTTGTAAAGGCAGGTGCCTCGTTCCGGAAACTTAATGAGGTCATATTCTGCTTGCTCTATCTGCAACACATCCATAAACTCACGAGGGTTAATGTTACCGGGATTGAACAGGAAGTGATGAGTGGGAATAGAAAACAGCGGCTTCGTATACTCACGAATACCGCTGATAAGGAAGTCCTCAATGTTCTGCGATGCAAGGATGATAGCAGAGTCCTTTTTACGCACACGCTTGGATGCGTTACGGATATACTCGATAGCAGTCATGTTAGTAAGAAACAGATACAGCTCGTCGATAGACGCTACCGTGTTACCGTGGGTTAGGAGATTGTGGTTCATATATGACAGGATATTGAAAAGCATAGCATCCTTCAGCTTTTTGTTAGCGTCCATAAGCCCTTTGACACCGAAGCACACGAACCTATCGTCTGTGATGTTCGTGTGTCCGTTAAAGAACTTGCTTTCCGCACCCTTGCACATGGAATTGATACCCAGACAGATCTCACGAAGCAGGTCTTCGGTGAACAGGGATTTGGAGCCGTGCTCGTACTTCTGGAATTCTTCCTCGCACAATTCATACAGATCTGCCATGGTGGGATAGTCCGTATTCCTGACACGAGAAAAGTCAGTATAGTCATTGATGCCGAAGTTGTTGTAGAGCCGAGTTACCAGGATCTCCAGCGCATCGATGTGAGCATCGGAAAAATCCTTATAAGCGCGGAAGAAGTCTTTCAGATAGGAGATATGCTGGCTCAGCATAGTAGACTTACGGAAAGTTTCAGGAGCATCCTCATCGGGCGCTTCCGTAGTTTCCGACCACTTCTTCGGCTGAAGCGGGTTGATGATATACTTACCGGACATCAAATCCAGATAGCAACCACCTAAGTTGTTGCACAGCTCTTCATACTCTTGTTCTGCATCCAGCACGATAATGGACTTACCCGCCAGACGATGATTGGTCAGCAAAAGTTTCAACAGGAAGCTTTTACCCTGGCCGGAGTTACCAAGAATCAAGATGTT
>JAZKZG010000096.1:0-2252 GCA_045612565.1 Eubacteriales bacterium | reverse complement strand
CTCAGGCTCAGGCTCAGGCTCAGGCTCAGGCTCAGGCTCAGGCTCAGGCTCAGGCTCAGGCTCAGGCTCAGGCTCAGGCTCAGGCTCAGGCTCAGGCTCAGGCTCAGGCTCAGGCTCAGGCTCAGGCTCAGGCTCACATTTCAACATTTGAAATGATAAATTTATCACAAAAAGAGGTTAGACTGGTCTTACTTTAACGTGCTAAAATTTTGGGAATATGAATAAATTGTTAATAAACGGCTGTTTGTTAATAGAATGTTAATAATTAATTCGTTATAAGCATTAAAAGCGCGGTTTTTTCAAGTTTTTGTTCATAATTTTTTAACAAAGAAAATACAAAATGTTATTGATTTAAATGTTGTGATATGGGTATAATAAAAGAAAAAACCTAAAATTAAGGAGTGATTCCGATGTATCATTCAGACCGTTACAAGAACGGACAAACAGACAACAAATATAAATGGGGTGAATACAATGTTATATGACGTTGATTTGCATTTCCCTAATGGTTGGGATACTTACAGCGTTATTGCTAATGGTTACGATAATGCACGCGCAAAAGCAATAACGCGCGTGATAACTGAAATAGGACGTGAAACCGCGGAGCAAATTGACTGTATACGCGTATATGCATATGGTACAGACAAACTAATTGTTGAATATGATATTTAACAACATACAAACAGATACAAGTAACGGAGGTAACAATATGGGTAAATATGTTAGTTTTGATAGAATAACGTGGGCAATAGCCAACGGAGATGATATTGAAGTTGGCGGTAAAACATTATCATTTTATGACACTGATATTGTTATAAAGAGTTTCGCAACAATCTACAATGAAATTGTTGATATGTTTTCCAACGATAGAAAAAGGGTTATTGATAAACACGAATATCGCATAGCGCGGGTAATTCGCACGCTAACGAGAGAAGTTGCTGATTTAATGGGTTGTCATTGTGGTGAAAAATATGGTTCGCCTGACAGATACACGGCAACTGTATATGATTTATTGAACTTAGGTATCGCACCAACGGCGGCACTGTTCAACATAATGACAAATACAGGTCGCGGAGCGGGATTAGAACATACCATTTCAGTAGGCGAACAGGCATTGCTGATATTGGCAGGTGAAAACGACAATTATTATAAAACCGTTAACACTGAATTTTTTGAAGAATACGCTGTGATAAAAAATTTAATATGCGCGGAGGAATTAAACATAGCATTAAATTTATGCCTGCCAACTAATATGACTGATTGGTTGTCAGGATATGAATGGTCAGACGCTGATTGTAAATACGTGTTAAACAATTTTGACGATTTCACGGGGCTATATGAAGCGGGGGTATGTATAAATGACTAACAAATATCACGTTGTTGATATGTACGAAAATGTACGCGGCGTTTTAATCTGTACAACAACCAATTTAATGCACGCAATAGGTACAGCAGCCGATTATTGCATTGACACTGATAACAAATGTAAGCTTGTTATAGCTACAGAAGATGGAATCACTATAATGTTTGGCGACTGCTATAATGATTTTACAATAGCCCTCGATTTAATGCGCGGCTTATACCGCGCGGGTATCATTGAACAGGAGGATAATAAAAATGGGTAAGAGTGAACAGTTTGTAATTAACGCTATTGTAAAGCAGGTTTTTGACAATTTACCGTATATCGGTATGAACGTGGACGGTATACGCCTATATCATTGTACAGCGTATGTTTACTATGTTGGACGTTATGTTATACTGAAATCATATCAGACTATTATAGCTGTGTATGACGGCGAACGTGGTGTTTTATATGATGGTTTACGATATGTATACGGCTATACTGCCACGAGCGCACAACATATCACAAAATTCAAACGATTTTTACCCGAAAGCCCGCAAGCAATTTACACTTATAGAAATGTATAAAACGGAGGTACTTGAAAATGAAAACAATAAACAGAACGATTGAAGAAATTGATATTGCTTTTGTGGCTTATAGCTACAAAGGCAAGGGACTTTTTAACTCGGACGCGCACGGATTTGAAGTTACCACAGATGAACTAATAACAGAAATCGAAAAAGAAAACGACTGCAAGGTACTTGAAATTACATCACAAATTACGAGAAAATACAAGCTTGCGATTGATATTCACAAGGCTATTGAAATTGGCACGTTGGAAGAAATTGAGTAATATTCACACAAACCACGCGCGGGACAAACATTTCCGCGCGTGGGAATTTTCCACAAG
>JAZKZG010000095.1:0-5529 GCA_045612565.1 Eubacteriales bacterium | reverse complement strand
AGCGGAGACCCATTGAAAGATGCAGAGGCTTATGACACGGATCAGCAGGAGGGACTTGATAGGCTTCCCGTGTGTGCTTACTGCGGTGAGCCCATTCAAGATGAATTTTGCTATGAGATAAACGGTGAGCTGATTCACGAAGAGTGTCTGAATGCGAATCACAGACGTTTCACAGATGACTTTATTGATTAAGTCTAAATTAAATTAACGGAATATTCTGAAAAGGAGAAAAAGAAATGGAAAACACAATCACTATCACTCGTGAGGAGTACAACGAGCTCATAAGAGCGTCGGAGAGGATCGCTGCAGTTGAAAGGCTGTGTACAAGAGGCGACTATGTCAGCGTTGGTGATGTTAAGCACATTCTTGACATCAAAGAGCCTGTAACGGGAGAGACCGAAAATGGCTAACTTCGACAGCGGGATTTCCCGATATATAAGGGCACGGGCTGTCGTCGAGGTTGCTTTTCCGGTCGATTGGCGCGGGGTCGTCGAGATCGCTTGCAAGCATTGTCCGTATTACGTGAGAGCGACGCAGAGATGCGCTCTCAATCAGGAGGTTGTAAATTATCCCGATCGTTATGTAGGATCATCGTGTCCTTTGGAGGTAGTAGAAGATGGAGATATGGAAGAAAGTCCCGATACCTGAATATAGCGAGCTTTATCTTATTAGCAGTAAGGGGCGGCTCAAGAACATTAAGCGAGACAAGGTACACGCTATTTGTCTTGATAGCGACGGCTATCCTCACTATCTCTTGTGTAACAACAAAAAGAGAAAAGCGATAACCGCGCACAGACTTGTCGCTTTGGCGTTTATCGAAAATCCCTTGAATTTGCCTTGTGTAAACCATAAGGACGAGGATAAAACAAACAATTCCGTTGAAAATCTTGAGTGGTGTACCGTTGCTTATAACAACCGATATGGAACGAGAAACGAGAGAGTGGCGGAAAAGCGAAGTCGACCGATCGCCCAAATTAAAGACGGCGAGGTTATAGCGATTTATAAAAACTCTCGCGAAGCATCGGAGCAGACGGGAGCTAATCGCTCAAAAATACGAATGTGTTGCCGCGGCGAAAGGAAACACGCAGGTGGCTACCAATGGAAAAACTTAATTTAAGGAGAAAGAAAATGTGTAAAGAAATAAAAGAAAAATTCGCCGAGCTTTATTCGCTCGACGTGAACAAGTACGTTGAAAAGAAGCAGGGGCTCTCGTATCTCACTTGGTCGTATGCGTGGGCGGAGTTCAAGAAGATTTATCCCGACGCTACCTACGAGGTAAAGAAGGACGCGGACGGAAGATGCTATTTCGGCGACGAGGAAATCGGCTATATGGTTTATACAAGCGTTACGGCGGGTGGGCTCACCTATGAAATGTGGTTGCCTGTTATGGATAACGCCAACAAGTCGATGAAGCTCAAGGCTTATACATATGCTACGAGACAGGGCGACAAGACGGTTGAGGCTGTTTCGATGTTCGATATCAACAAAGCTGTTATGCGCTGTCTCGTGAAGAATCTCGCAATGTTCGGACTTGGCTTGTATATCTACGCGGGAGAAGATTTGCCCGAGGATATCAAAGAATACATTTGCGCCGATTGCGGCAAGGCTGTTGACGCGGCGATGGCGGCGAGGACGACAAAAGCGTTCGGAGTTTGTCTCTGCAAGGATTGCGGCATTAAGCGGAGCGAGCAGAAATGCGAGTGAGCGGCAAAATCCTCTCCGCAGTAAATGACGTTATCACTATCAGAGTATGCGCTGACGCGGAAGGTTGGTGCAGAGATCACAGCTCGCGGACTGTCGAGGTAAGGATTGACGACGGGCGGAGCATAACGAACGAGCAGAGGCGGAAAATTTACGCTACGTTGCGCGATATCGCCTCGTGGAGCGGAGATATACCCGACTCGGTAAAAGCCTTTTTTAAGTGGTCTTTTTGCGGCGACAACGAGCACGAGGATTTTTCACTCTCGGACGTTGACAGAGAGACGGCGAGCGAGTTTCTGACGTATCTTATCGACTTCTGCATACAGAACGGCGTTCCGTGCTCCGACCCGCTGTGGGACAGATGCGAGGATATCGAGCGGTATATGTACGCTTGCGTTATGACTCGGACTTGCTGTATCACGGGAAGGAAAAACGCGCAGATCCACCACGTAGACCGTGTGGGAATGGGGCGGAATCGCAATACGATATGTCAAGTCGGAATGAGAGTCGTTCCCCTTTCCGCTGACCTTCACACGATGATACATTACTCGGGCGGAGAGCAAGAATTTTACGAAAAACACCATATTGAGCCTATAAAGCTCACGGAAAAAATGTGCGAGCACTTAAAGCTCGGAAAAATAGAAATATCTTAAAAGAAAATACATACGAACAAAGAAAGGAAAAAATTATGAGAGAATTTAAGATCGGTGACAGAGTGAGAGTTATTGATACGTTTTCGGGCAAAGATATGAAGAACAAGGTCGGCACGGTTGTTGATTTAGACAAGAAGGTTTTCCTCCAGTGGGACATCGGAGTTGAGTTTGATGAGCCGCTTGGTTTGGAAGGGCACTCGTGTAACGGGAAAGGCAAACATGGTTTCTGCAGATGGGGTTTCAAGAGAGAGTTGGCACTTATTGAGAATAAAAAAATCGTCATCACAACAGACGGCAAAGAGACTCTCGCAAGACTTTATGAAGGCAACAAGGTTGTAAAGAGCGCAACAGCGAAGTGTTCTCGCGATGATGCATTCGACTTCAACGCTGGCGCAAAACTCGCTTTTGAACGACTTTTCGAGACCGCTGCGGAGAAGAAAGAAAAATACTACAACGGCAAGGTTGTTTGCATTTGCGCAAGAGGTGATGGGGGTGGTTTTACTGTCGGAAAGGTTTATGAATTCGTAGACGGACAGACAAAAGACGATGGCGGAGATGCGAGACCCACATACGGACATATCAAAAGCATTGAAGAATACAACGGGTCTTTGCTTGAATTCATTCCGTTTGTAGAGTAATTGAAAGGAGATTAAAAAATGGGTGCAAATTTTAATTTTAACAAGGTAATTTTGGGCGGAAGGCTCACAAACGATATTGAATTAAAATCTACTCCCGCGGGTGTTCCCGTGGCAACATTCAGCATTGCGGTAAATCGCAGATTCCAGTCTAAGGAAACCGCACAGCAGCAGACCGACTTTTTCAACGTGACGGCTTGGCGCGGAACGGCAGAGTTCGTCTCTCGCTATTTCCACAAGGGATCTTCCATTTGCGTTATCGGTTCTCTTCAGAATCGCTCGTGGACGGACAACAACGGACAGAAGCGATATGCTACAGACATTATCGCAGACGAAGTGCAGTTTGTGGACTCCAAAAACGACGCACAGAGTGCGGAAACAGCAAGCCCTATGCCTTACGTGCCCGATGCTTATAGAACGGACGCAGAGCCGAGATTTGAGGTTATAGACGACGGAACAGACGCTTTACCTTTCTAAAGAGACTTGGAGAGATATTCCTGTATCAAAGAACGGAGAGAAAAGAAACAAAAAAGGAAAAGAGAGAAAAGGAGAATAATATGGAACACATTGTACAGTTTGCCATCGGAATCGATGATGAGGGCATTAAGGAAAGAATTACAGAAAACGCTGAAAAACAGATTATCAAAGATATCGAACAGCAAGTGAGAAACAAGCTCTTTGAGCCTTCTTTCTACGGCAGAAATGCTGATGAAAGGAGTCCATTAAATGATTATTCCAAACGATTGATTGAAAGTTTTTTGGAAAAGCACAAAGACGAGATACTTGAAAAGGCGGCAGTCCATCTCGCTGAAAAACTTGCAAAAAGTAAGGCAGGTAAGGCTCTGTTGCAGCCCTCGACCAAAAATGGAGGTGCAGACAATGAGCGAAGAGAAGCAGATTGAAAAAAATTGTAACGAGTGTTTGCATTTTGAAGCTTGTTGCAAGTGGACGGATTTTCCGAAGCAAATAGGTTTCCCTACTTGTAGAAAGTTTGCACCAATATCAGGCTACCGCAAGCAGGGCGAGGGGGAGTGGAAATTAGGAAAAAGCGGTTGTATGTATTTCTGCTCTTCTTGCGGATATGCGGCACACCCAAGAGAAGAGGAAGAGTGGAGCTTCTGCCCACATTGCGGAGCGAAGATGAAAGGCGGCGCGGAATGAAAATTCCCGAAAGCATACGAATTGCAGGAGTTGAGTTTGCCATTGAATATGTACCTCACCTCAATAACGGAACAAATTTAGCCTACGGTCATATAGACTATGAGAACTCCATTATTAGTTTATCCAACACCAATGGAACAGAACACCAAAGAAGATGTCAAATATTGTGGCACGAAATACTCCACGGAATAAGAGAAAACAATGGTATGACAATTGAAAATGAGGAAGCCGTTGTTGATATGTTCGCAAGAGGAATATACCAAGTGCTTCAAGACAACGGAGCAAGGCTTTTTGACATTAAGAAAGGCGGTGCGGAGTAATGAATATAGGTGCTGTTATTGGACTTTGTTTCCTATGCCTATTGGTTGGTTATGAATTCGGTTCTTGGAAAGAGGGCAAGGCAGTTACAAAAGCGATAGATGATTTGTCAGCTATGCACTACAAAGAAATTCAACTTATTGTTAATAAGATTTTAGATTCGAGAAAGAAAGGCGGTGAGTGATATGGCAGAAAAAACACCTCTCGAAATGCTTAACGAAGTCAAAGATGCACTTGACTTTCAATTGGTCGTTCTGCAGGCTACGGATGCATCAAATATAAGCCTCAGCAAAGACCACGCTTTAATCTGCCTCATCGCAGTGGAGAAAATGATTTTGAAATACACGAAGGAAGGAGAATGATATGGCACGATATAAAGAATTTTGGTATAACTCTTGGCGTTCTATGATGACGAGGTGTTATAACGAAAAGTCTGCCAATTACAAGTATTATGGTGGTGTTGGCATAACCGTTTGTGAGGATTGGCAGAACGCTGAAATCTTCGGAGAGTGGGCAAAATCAAGCGGTTGGTTTGTGGGTGCTTCGCTTGACAGAATAGACAACAGTAAAGGATACTCGCCCGATAATTGCAGATGGGCAACCAAAAAGGAACAAGCCTATAACAGAAAGTCCACTCGTCTTATTACCCATAATGGCGAAACTCACAACATAACCGAATGGGCGGAAATCTTGGGTGTTGATAGAAAACTATTAATAGACCGCTTGTATAGAGGTTGGAGCGAACAAGAGATTTTCGATACAAACAAATATTGCAATCAGTACGAAAGGAGAAAAGTATGCGTTACATAGATGCGGATGAATTACGGAAGCGGATGTTCTCATATTACGGTTGCATAAACGAGAACACAGCAAAAGAGAATTATCGAGGTGTGACCTTGATGGACTATGAGGTTGCGAACTTGATAGAGGATTGCATCGATGATGCTCCCACCGCCGATGTTGTACCAAAGAGCGAGGTTGAACGGGTATACTACAATCTCCAAGCAGTTCTTGAAGAAAGAGCCGAAACCAAGCAAGAGATTGCGAGGGAGATTTTTGAG